>JBGTLS010000386.1:0-14905 GCA_041744015.1 Cryomorpha sp.
ATTGACCCGGCCTTTGATTCCAATGCTGTTGGGAAAATCGTCGTCGGGGTCGTTTTCATTGCATGAAAACAGAGCGAATGAGGCGAGCAGGTAAAGGGAAAAACGTTTTTTCAAAATATCCATCAATAGTTTGTTCGACCGAATGGGGCGAAAGATAATACAAATCCGGTTAATCTGTGGTGGGGGGAGAGTGAGATATGATGGATGGGGTGTCGAAAAGAGGTTGTATTAAGTATTAAGTACAAAGTATCAAGCATTATGCGTATAAAAGTTTACACAAGGGCGCTGGGAAAAAGGACGCAGAGGGGCTAAAGCTCTTGTAAAGCACTTAACTATGCAAAGAAAATTGAACGTAAGCATGCATTATTTTATATAAGCTTTTCCAAAGTTCAAAACTTTCAAATAGCTATTTACTACTGTCTTCTCCCTTGAACCTTAGCACTTAATACTTTGTACTTAATACTTTGTACTTAATACTTTGTACTTAATACTTTGTACTTAATACTTTGTACTTAATACTTTGTACTTAATACTTTGTACTATTTCCCCAAATAAAACTCCCCCGTCAAATCCAAATACTCATCCGAATATCCATGTCGACCATGCGATTCAATAATCAGGATTTCAGGTGTGGTTTGAATGGCTGAAGCGTGTTTGTCGCTTTTCGCGTAAGCAAACAAAACCCGTTTCACAAGTTTGTCCGGAGTGGGTTTTATATCGGTTTTTCCCGAAAGGGTGAGGCCCTGTATTAAAGCGAAGGGGTGAAAAATATCAAAAACATCGGGAGGATAAATCCCGGAAAGAATACCACCCGGGGATAGCCATTTGGCGGCAGCCGCGAGATCGGCTGGAGAAAAATCGATGTTGTGACGGGCCTCGCTTCGACCAGTCGAAGGATTGCGCAAACTGTTCTGGAAAAATGGGGGATTGCACACAATGAGATCGAAAGGATGGGGTGGCTGGTAAGTGTTTAGGGAATCGGCTGAAAGGTAAATCCGGTCTGCCCAGGGTGAGTTGGCGATATTCAGTTGTGCATCTGCCAGGGCATTGGAATTGGGTTCAATAGCGTGAATGACTGCATCGTGATTGCGTTGGGCCAACATGAGTGCGATCAATCCTGTGCCCGTACCTATGTCGAGGATGGTTTTTGCGGAAACGCAGGGACACCAGGCACCGAGTAAAACCCCGTCGGTGCCCACTTTCATGGGGGCACGATCCTGGAATATGGTGAATTGTTTAAACCGGAACGGTGCGCTCAAATGCGGTTGATGTCGAGTAATTCTTTGGGGATGTGCACGTGTACAGTCTTCGTTTTTTTGTCGACGTGCGACACAAAGTTGTCGTTGATCGGAATCAGCACTTCATTAGTCGCATTGATAATCTGCAAGAGTGCATTCTGACTGTAGTCGAGTACTTTTTCAACCACACCGATGGGTCCGTGCACTTCGTCCACCACTTCCATGCCGGGCAATTCGTGGAGATAGTAACGGTTGTCGGGCAATTCTGGCAGGCGGGAGAGGGGCAGATAAATTTCCTTTCCGGAAATTTCCACAGCTGCTTCACGGGTATCTATGCCTTCGATCTGGATATGGGCAAAACCCTTGTCGCGGATGGTGATGGACTCAACAAAAAACGGTTGAAGCACCCCGTTGATGTCGATGAGCAGGCTGTCGAGCTTGCGGTATGCATTTGCGTCGTCCACATCGAGGAAGGCGATCATCGATCCTTTGTAACCCTGAACTTTGGATATGAACCCGAGATAAAAACACTGGTCGTGCGTCATGGCTTTTGAAACTTACTGGGTCAAAAAAAACCCCTGATTACATTTTTCAATGTCCGTCAGGGGCTTGTGTGAATATGCAGTGACCTGCAATTATTTTTTGTCTTCTTCTTTATCGTCTGCTACAGGAGCTTCTTCACCTTCTGATTTAGGCTCTTCCACAGGCGCTTTTTCTTCCGTTGCTGGCTCTTCTACGGGAGCTTCTTTCGCAGGAGTTTCTGCTTTTGGTTCTTCCACCGCTTTTTCTTCAGCTTTAGGTTCTTCCACAACAGTTTCTGCTTTTGGTTCTTCCACCGCTTTCTCTTCAGCTGCAGGCTCTTCTACCGGGGCTTCAGCCGCAGGCTCTTCAGCAGGCGTTTCGGCTTTTGGCTCTTCTACTGCGGTTTCTGCTTCAGTTGACTCCGCTTCTGTTGATGCTTCCACTTCTTCGGTTGCTTCAGCAGCTGGCGTCTCTTCTTCGGCTACTTCAGGCTCTGGTGCATTTGCAGCAGCGATCGCAGCCGCACGGGCTTTGTTCACTTCCCTTTCGGTTTTCATGCGCTCCATTGAAGCTGTTGATTCTGCCTCAGACAAACCTTTTTTGCGGTTGTCAATTTTCTGGGTTTTTTCTTCCATCCAGCTGGTGAAACGGGTTTCCGCTTCCTCTTCGCTGAAGGCACCTTTTTTCACCCCTTTCTGGAGGTGGTTTTTGTAAAGTACACCTTTGTAAGAAAGGATGGCTTTGGCTGTGTCGGTCGGTTGAGCACCGTTGCCCAGCCATTTTACCGCTCCATCCACATCGATTTCGATGGTGGCCGGGTTGGTGTTCGGATTATAAAATCCAAGACGCTCAATGTATTTTCCGTCTCGCGGAGCTCTGGCGTCTGCCACAACAATATGGAAATAAGGTTTTCCTTTTTTACCGTGGCGTTGTAATCTGATTTTTACTGGCATGTGTTGTTTTGCATTAATTGTTATGGAGTACGAGACTCCGGTCATTAATTTTTTTGAGGCTGCAAATATCTGGTTTTTATTTGGATTGGCGGGATAATGCACTGTTTTTTTTTATAGATGGTTTTGGCTTTCCTTTCGGGAAAAATGTTGGGGATGAAAAAATTCCATATCATTCATATAAACAGTGTGTTAAGTTTATTGATGATGATGATAAAATCAATTTGAACTTAAAGAGGAAAGTGCACTTAGCCACCTCAGTGTCGCTTGCCCACGCACAGCCGAGCCTTTCTAGCGAATGGTTTTGATTTTTACATCCCACCAGGAAAGATGTGTAAAACTTCTTGTGGACTTTTTTTGTCCATTTCATGAATTCTTTAACTTTGGACATATTTTGTCCTCAATGGCTACAGTGAAAAAACATACATCATTTGGAGAAAATCTCAGACAAATGAGAGAATCGGTCGGTATGACGTTGAGAGAAGTTTCAATAAAAATTGAAATCGATCCATCCTTACTTGCCAAAATTGAACGAAATCAAAGACAGCCGACAAAAAATCTGATCAAAAAGATAGCAGACTTTTTTAGTGTGAACGAAAAAGAATTGCACGAGGTGTTTTTGAGCGATCAGATTGCCTACAAAATTTTAGATGAAAAGGCCGACCTGAATATTCTGAAAGTGGCAGAAGAAAAAGTTGCTTATATAAAAATGCAGCGAAATGAGTAAAACGGAAAACAGCAACTCTTTAAATCAGGAACTGCCAACGGACTACGCAGATCGGATGGGTGTTGATTATACACGACAAGTAACAATCAAACACAAGAAAGTCAACGGGCAATTTTTCACCCCACCTCCTATTGCCCGAAGAATGGCATCTTTTTGTAACCTGAGAAAAACGACTATCAGAATTTTAGACCCGGGTTGTGGGACAGCGATTCTAACCTGTGCTCTCATTGAGCATTTGGTGAAAGTTCAGAATGACATTGAAAAAATTGACTTAGTTGCCTATGAAACAGACCCGGACTTAATTGCATTTTCTCAAAAAACACTCGATTATCTGAAAGAATGGCTTTTGGGAAAAGGTGTTGAACTCAATAATTCACTTCATATACAAGATTTTGTTTTAGACAATGCGCATGCTTTAGAGTCAAATCATCTTCCGAATCTGTTCGAAGATTTGCAGAAAGAAGTTTTATATTTTGATATCATCATTTCAAACCCGCCCTATTTCAAACTATCCAGTGACGATATTAGAACAATAGCAGCAAAGGAATTGGTCAGTGGACAGCCAAATATATATTCCATTTTTATGGGGATTGCTGCAAAACTTCTTTCGGAAAATGGAGAGCTGATTTTTATTACCCCGAGAAGTTTTGCGTCAGGCAACTACTTTAAAGCTTTCAGAGAAGTATTTTTCAATACTGTTCAAATTGAGAAGATACATTTATTCAATTCACGCAAAGACACTTTTAATCGCGATAAGGTTTTACAGGAAACTGTAGTCATAAAAGCAATCAAAGAGAAAATTGATCCAAATAAAAATGTACTTGTTGCTTCAAGCGCAGGTATCAAAGACATTTTTGAGCCAGCAATTAAATACTTCAAGTCCTCTGAACTTATTGATCTCAATTCAAAAGAGAAAATTTTGCATTTACCGACAAGCGACAAGGAAGAGAGCATTTTGAATTTGGTATCGTCCTGGGAAAATGTTTTGACAGATTTCAATATAAAAATCTCGACGGGACCTGTTGTCGCATTCCGGGCATTGGATTATATTCAAAGTAGTTACGAAAATGGGTCAGTGTTTTTGGCACCTTTGTTTTGGCTTCATAATGTACACAAGATGAGTTTGGAATGGCCAAAACAATTGAAAGAAAAAGGTCAATATATAAAGATTGAAAGCACTTCAAAATCTTTGCTGATACCCAACAAAAACTACATTCTGTTGAGGCGGTTCAGCACCAAAGACGACAAAAGCAGACTGATAGCAGCACCATATTTCCGCAATTATGCAAAATCGGATTTTATAGGTGTGGAAAACAAGGTGAATTACATATACAGGAAAGACGGACACCTGGATCGCAATGAAGTAGTGGGTCTTTGTGCATTGCTCAACAGTGAGCTATTTGATACCTACTTTCAAATCTTCAACGGTAATGTAAATGTGAGTGCGACAGAATTAAGAGAAATGAGATTACCACCATTAAACAACATCATAGAAATCGGTAATGCGATCATACTTTCAAATGACTACTCAATGAGCAAAGTAAACAGCATTGTAAATGAGCTTTTTGAATTGGAAGTATTAATGAATTGATATGAGTAAATTAAAAGAAGCAAAAGAGATATTGAAAGCCTTGGGACTGCCGCCAGCACAATACAACGACATGGCGGCTTTAACATTTCTAGCCCTTTGCAACATCAAAGAGAAGGATAGTTGGGCGAAGGCAACACGCGAAAGCTTAGGAGTTACAAAAGGGATTATGGCTTTCGTGAATGACAATTACGGAAAATCATACGCCCCAAATACAAGAGAAATTTTTAGAAGGCAAGTTCTTCACCAATTCGTTCAGGCGAGGGTCGTGGACTATAATCCTGACAAACCCAGTCTACCCGTAAACAGTCCAAGAGCACACTATGCGCTTTCATTTCAGGTTTTAGAAGTCGTAAAAACATACAAAACGAGAAATTGGAAAAAGGCTTTGAAAAACTTCATTGATACCGTTGGAAAACTATCGGAGGTATATCTAAAGGAACGTGAGTTAATCCAAATTCCTGTTGCGCTTCAAAATGGCGAAACAATCAGACTCTCAGCAGGAAAACATAATGAGGTTCAGGCTGCCATTGTTGAACAATTTGCTCCGCGGTTTGCAAATGGCGGAATGCTTCTTTATCTGGGTGATACCGCAAAAAAGGACTTGTTTGTTGACGAAAAAGGTCTGAAAGATTTGAACATTCCAATTGACCAACACAGCAAACTGCCTGATGTTGTCATCTTTGACAGTAAAAGAAAGTGGTTATTTCTTATTGAGGTTGTTACTTCTCACGGACCTGTTTCTCCCAAACGACTTTTGGAACTGGAACATTTCTTAAAAGATTGTATAGTGGGAAAAGTTTATGTAACGGCATTTCCGGATATGACAGAGTTCAAGAAACATTCAAACAGCATTGCCTGGGAGACAGAGGTATGGTTAATGGATGTACCTGACCATATGATACACTTTAACGGGGATCGATTTATGGGACCAAGATGACCAACGCCTTTTTATAACACAAAAGCAAATCGCACCAATCTGGATATTCAAAAGTGTACTGTGCCAATGCAAAAAAAAGAAACAAATTGACGAAACCAAACATGACATTATTACATTTGCCCGGACGACTGAAAACGAAACAGAACACCGGCCTATGTCATTGGAAAATTCACAAAACATCATCGACCGCATCGCGGCGCATGTGGAAGAAAAGTTTAAATCGGAAGGCAGCGGCCACGACTGGTTTCACATTTCCCGGGTCACACGCACGGCCCAAGCCATCTGTCAGGAGGAAGGCGCAGATGCGACGCTGGTTACTCTCGGCGCCCTGCTGCACGATATCGCCGACTACAAATTTCACGACCACAGCCTCGAAGAAGGACCGAAACAGGCGCGGGCAATCATTCTCGAAGTTGGGGGAGATGAGACACTCGCCGATGCGGTGGCCTCGATTGTCGCCCAGGTATCATTTAGAGGCGCGGGCGTGCCCACACCAGCCGACTCACTCGAAGCCGCAGTGGTGCAGGACGCCGACAGACTCGACGCCATTGGGGCCATCGGCATTGCCAGGGCCTTCGCTTATGGGGGCAGCAAAAACAGGTTGCTTTATAATCCCGATGTCAAGCCTCAGAAACACGCGAATTTTAAGGATTACGCCACGGATGAAGGCCATACCATCAATCATTTTTACGAAAAGTTGCTCTTGTTAAAAGACCGCATGTTGACCGGAGAAGGCCGGCGATTGGCGGAGGAGCGTCATATGTTTATGGAGATTTATTTGAATCAGTTTTTTGAAGAATGGGGGGAGTAGGAATTCGGAATTTGGAATTCGGAGTTGGGAGTGCGGAATTGGGAGTTAGGTCACACAAAATTCGGAGTTGGGATTTGAAGATTTGAGATGGGGGGATGTGTTGATTTGGAGATTTGCCTGGCCTGACAGAGCCCGGAGCCTTGTCATGCAGAGCGGAGCGAAGCATCTGTTTCGCTGAATGAAATTTTAAAAGTAAAATAAACGCAGCGGCGCAGAGACCACGCGGTGACGCAGGGGATAATGTGATGATGAGTTGATGAGTTGATGAGTTGATGTGTTGATGTGTTGATGTGTTGATGTGTTGATGTGTTGATGTGTTGATGTGTTGATGTGTTGATGAGTTGATGTGTTGATGTGTTGATGTGAAGATGTGTTGATGTGAAGATGTGAAGATGTGAAGATGTGAAGATGTGAGGATGTGAGGATGTGAAGATGTGAAGATGTGAGGATGAGAATTTACGCTTTTCAACTTACAACTTACAACTTACGCCTTACAACTTACGCCTTACGCCTTACACCTTACGCCTCACAACTTTACGCCTTACAACTTATGCCTTACAACTTACGCCTTACACCTTTTGCTTAATAAAAAAACTTCTTCACCACTGATTCCCTATTGTTCGACAGCCGCAGGAGATAGGTTCCGCGTGCGAGGCTGGGGTGGATGATCGATCGGCCTTCCTCGTTTGCAAGGAGGTCGGCAAAAACGCGTTTTCCCGTGAGGTCGAGGATTTCGACGGTGAGGTAGGGCGCGATGGCGCGGTAGGAGAGTTCGAGTCCGGCGTCGCTGCGGTATACGGCGTCGAGGGAGAAGTGGGAACCATCATCGATTTGCACAGGACGGATAATCGACAGGGTCGAAGTTCCGTCAAAATCCGTTTGGCGAAGGCGGTAATACGTGATTCCCGGTTTCGGATCATCATCCACAAAAGCGTAGTCAAGCACACCGGTGCTGTTGCCCGCGCCGGAAATTGTACCAACTGCCTGAAAATTGAACCCGTCTCCCGAGCGTTCGACAGTGAAAAAGTCGTTGTTGATTTCTGTGGCTGTGCGCCAGTCTGTGCGGACGAGTTTTTCCGGGGTTACGGCTGCTGCAAAATGGAGGAGGGTGATGGGCAGGATGTTCAATTCCGAGCCGCTGCTCAGCACATAAATTCCAAAAGCGCTACCGGTTACGGGTGGTCCAATCGGATTATCGGAAGCAACTTCTCCTCCTCCGGCAGTGGAAAATATGGGGTCCCAGGCAAAGCCATTCCAGACAGAAAAAGTGAGGGTGGATGGTTCACCCACATCGTTGCAATAACCGGGATCGGGGTTATCGTAGGCGAGGCCAACGCGGGCGGATGCCGTTCCCGCTATTTTTTCCACCTGCCAGTAATCGCAACCCCCGATGTCATCGTTGGTGAAAGACAGGTTATTCCGGATATTCTCTGCAAAATACTGCGCTTCGATTGTGATAACACCCGAATGTCCAAAAATCCGCACGGGCTGGTACAACGGCAACGTATCGCCTTTCACATCACCCACCGGAAAAATGAAATCAGTATCGCCGGTTTTTTGGACGGGCCCGTCAATAAAACCATCGTTGGAAGCCCCCGAAGTTGATGAGCCGGATTCAAAGATCACCGTTTGCGTTCCCGTAAATATCTTCGCATCATCGAAATGCAGGTTTTCCCGGATGTACAGGTCCCCATCTTCCAGGGTCAAACCCCCTGTGTTTTCCTGGATCATTCCCGGAAGGGAAACTGCTCCGGCTTCATTGGTAAGGATCACTGGCTCAATCCCTGAAAAAACAAAATTCCCCTCTCCGGGAAATTCCGCTTCACCGGAATAGGCGAGGTGGGTATTGTGGAGGACGAGGGAAGTGCCGGAGGTGGTGTGAAAGTCGGTTGAAATGACCAGATATCCTGTTTGTCCAATAGCCAATGTGCCGGTTGTAAACAATACCCAAAATGCGACCACCTTTATGTACATAGAAACTTTCAATGGTTGTACTTTTAATTGATCATGGTAATAATTGCTATGGCAGTTATGGTTTTTCATTGGACGTAGGGGCCTGACCATTTTCGCTCCTGACGTCAATGATTCCGGCCGCACCGTCTGGGAGTTTTTTCATTTGCCGATCATCGCGGATTAATTCTTTTTCCATTTTTACCGTTTGGTGATCTTCCCGGTGGTATTCAGGAAAGCGCAGATTTTCTTTGCCTTTCCAGATGCCATAAACAGAATACTGCACTGTGCCATTGCTCGCTCCGCCCATGTCTTCCACTATAAAGGTTTTCGCTTCCTGATTACGGGAAATCCGGATAGAACCGAGGGTGTTTTCTGCTGCCTGCACAAAAATTTTAAATGGGGTAGCCTCCGATATACAGTCTACGAAAATCGGATCGAGCTGTACTTTAGCAATGCCATCGATCAGGTTGACTTCTCCAATATCAAAAAACCAATTTTCTGGAGCCTCAGGGGCAAAAAGTATTCTTTCTCCCTGGGAGGTTTGCATTGTTGTTGATACCATCCCTCCACCAGTTCCTAGGATTTTATAATTTTGACCACCGACTCTGGCTCCAACATAAATTGTTTGATTGGTTGATCCCATACTATTATAATTTCCAATAAATGCAGCGCGATTAGTACCGTTAGTAGTTGTTGTGGCATTCCCATGAACTCCCCATTGCGTACCGGTAAAACTACCTCCGCCTCCCTGAGAGGGGGAGGTAGTTCCTAAATCATTTCCACCTCCTATGACACCCCATCCATTGGTGCTATTACCATAGGATATACTGCCTATTGCAGATCCGTTGAGAGCAGCACCGCTTCCTCCGGTTACTGTATACGCAATTGAATTATTCCCGGCTACCAATAATGCAGTTCCTGTGGAGTTAATGTTTCTCGCATAGGTGCCAAATCCATTTGAAGCATTTGAAATACCAAAAACACCAAAACCTGTACCAGTTGCTTGTCCGTAAATGGCAGCGCCATCTACTGCACCTGCGCCCATCGCATCGTCTGGACCTCCGGCAAAGGCGTTAAAGATTACGCCAGTAAAAGGCGTAGGGCTATTGACACTAATTTGCGGGTTGGCCAGAAACCGCATTCGCTCCACACCATTCGTTGATATCGCCATGGCATTGGTTTCAGGACGGAATATCCCAGTTGATATGCTACCATTCCAGGAATAGGTAGGTGCAGTTGCCAAACCTCCACCTTCGCCACGAATACTACCGGAAGCACCAGAAGCTGCAATTTCAAAGCGGTTGAAATCATTGGTCCGGATTCTTAAAGGTTGTGCATCCGTCGTTCCAATAAAATCATTTACGGGATCCGTGCCGGTATTACCTGTTGTACTCCATCCGGCATCCCGTGACACCAGATACGTCCATCCGCTGCCATCATAAAAGTAAAACCCATCTTCCAGATTTGTTTGATAAACCAAAAGTCCGGTGGCGGGTGTGGCGATTGCCGTGCGTTGTGCCGCGGTCATCCGGGGTATCAACATTCCTTTACTAGTCGATTCCACGTCGAGCATGGCGGAGTTATTGGGAGCTGCGCCGGTGGTATTGATACCGACATTTTGAGAAAACGCGGGTATTGTCAGCGCGCAAAAAAGAGCGATGGTCAGGACTTGGTTTTTCATGGATGGATATTGGTGCATACAATGTACACATTACCGACATGTTATCAAAATGTAAAATTTGATGAGTTGCTGTGATGATTACCTCCCTTCGGTCGGTGAGATCGCTCGTGCCTCGCTTCGTTTGGTGATAAGTTGATTAGGTGATGTGGTGATGAGATGATTTGTCGATTAGTTGATTACCTCCCTTCGGTCGGTGAGATCGCTCGTGCCTCGCTTAGTTTGGTGATTTGTTGATTACCTCTTTGCAACAGGATCATTCCCGGGGGGATGTTGTGAATTGTGTGCGGCTGTGCGTGCCAGCCATGACCACCAGCCCAAATTGATGGGATAAGCGCCCTTCGGCTGCGAACTGATTTTCGCAAAGGTGTTATTTATGTAATTCAAATGGTAAACTTTCCCAAAATTTGGCTGTATAACGCCTTATGCGTCCTTTGCTTATTGCATTTTGCCAATTGCCAATTGCCTTTTTCCTTACGCCTGGCGACTTACCCCTAAATCTCAATAAAAAAACTTTCCAGTCACCTGTTCTCTCCCCTGACTAAGTCGAATCAGATAAACTCCCCGGCTCAGATTGGGATAAAGGATGGCTTTGCCGTCCACATTTTCGAGGATATCTCCAAACAAACGGCGACCGGTGAGGTCAAATATTTCAGCTGTAAGATAGGGAGAATGAGCGCGGTAACCTAGTTCAACACCGGTCTCGCTGCGGTAGACAAAATCGAGGGCGAAATCACCAGCTTCACCAATCTGCACGGCCACGACATTGCTAAAGGTGAACGTCCCGTCAAAATCCGTTTGGCGCAAGCGGTAGTACGAAACCCCGGAATACGGTGCATCATCGGCATAGGCGTAGTGTAGTGTGGAGATGCTGTTTCCGGCACCTGTCACGAAGCCCACGTTTTCAAAATCAAATCCATTCACGGATCGCTCCACGGTAAAATAGTCGTTGTTGGTCTCAGAGGCTGTCGCCCAGCGGGTTTCCACGAGGTTGTCGGAGATAGCCTGAGCGGTGAAGGAGAGGAGGGAGATGGGGAGGATGTTGAGGTTTGAACCGCTGTTAAGAACATAAGGTCCAAAACCACTACCTGTTACAGGAGGTCCGATACGTTGATCCGAAATGACTTCACTATTTGCGGCAGACGAAGGAATTTCATCCCATTCAAAACCATTGTGTCGTGAAAATCTCAAAGTTGCCGGATCACCTACATCATTGCAATATCCAGGATTCGGATTGGTGAATTGAAGTCCAACCTGCGCAGTGCCTGTTCCAGCAACTCTATTGACCACCCAATGATCGCACCCGCCAATATCACTATTATAGGTTGCGGGGTAAGTCAGGCGCACATCCTCCGCGATATACTGTGCCTGAATCGTGGCAGTACCGCTAAAGTTGAAAATATGAACCGGTTGGTATAAAGGAAGCGTATCACCTTTAATATCTCCTACAGGAAATACAAATGCTGTATTTCCGATTTTCTGTACCGGACCATTGACAAAACTTTGGTTCGACGCACCAGAGCTTGTAGCTGCGCTATTAAAAATGAAGAGTGGTTCAGGTTCTGCGGTGGAAGGCGAAAGAATTCCACCCGAAAAGGTCATAGATGCGTCTATTGTTACATTGTGCTCATAGGTTACGCCTGTCGGGTTGTCTATTTCCAGATTTTCAAAAACTTCGCCACCCGGACAGGTGAATGTTTGCGGCGCATCGCCATTCATAATAACCAGTGAAGTCCCTTCCGTAAAACGGGCCTGATTGGTATTTGACCAGTTTCCGCCAATTTCCAGTGTATTGTCGTTGGCGTTAAAAATGCCTGTGGCCATACTCAATGTAAAGTCATTGGTGCACAAGAGCGATGTTCCGGTGTTGAATATGACACCACTGTTTGATGAGTGATTGGCAAAAAAATCGAAACACCGAACGGGTGAACCATTTCCAATAAAGTTGGCAACACCTGAGGCACCGGATGTAATAATTCTTAAATATTCCAGGCAAGAGATATGCGTGGTGCCCCCATCAGCGAGCTCAAAGATTCTTGGGGTGGTCAAGGTTAGATTTACAGTTGAGGCAGCGCGCAATTCTGAGCCGGCGTCCTGAACAAGGAATTTTCCTCCGTTAAGATTGGCAATATTGAGGTCCTGAGTAAGCGTTAATTTTGATCCATTTATGACTTCCACTCTTCCTGCAATAGCGGGCATTGTTTCACCCGTACTTTGAACACCAGCCCGGTTGAAAATATAGGTTTGCTGGAACCCGGTTTGCGGGGTGAATCCACCTGTAAGGGCACCGGCCGAACCAGAGATACCATTTACATGTGAAGTAATAAATGTGCCGGTATTATTCAGTGTAAAATTAGCTGAACCGCTCAAAGCAAAAGCCTGCGCATTAAAGGTAACTAAATTGGCCACCGTGACTTTTCCTCCCGCCACTTCGTTTATGACTTTATTTGAAGTCAATATGCAAATAGTACTGTTTTCGATGCTTAAACCATTCGTATGCAGATTGAGCGGACCACCGCCAATTTGCGAAGTGCCACCATTTATTCTGAATACTCCACATCCACTTGCTTGTGTGATTATACCATTTCCACCTATTCCATTGCGAAAGGTTTTGATACCGGCGTTAGACCACGTAACCGTTCCGGATTGAACTTCAAATCGCCCATTTACAGTTGTCGGAGTGCCTGCGCCAACTGGTATAGAGGCATTTACCCTGAATATCGGAATAGTACTGTTGTTTGAATTAGGGAAGAATATGGCATTTGTGCTTACGAAAGACAGATTTACATTCCAATAGAAAACAGCATCAGTTTCGTAAAATAAATTCGAAGATGTACCATAATGCGACGCCCCCGGACTATTGTTATTAACTTCTAAAAACCCACCTCCTTTAATCCGGATACTCGAGCCACCGGTATAAGGTGGATCTGAACCAGTATTGTGTCTAAATCTCCCAAAAATAATCAGATCATCTCCCGGTCCATCGGCAATTGTCAAAGTTCCACCGGTCCAGTTTAAAGTTCCACCAGTGTCAATAACCGTTTGATCAATAGTGACAGCGGCCGTTATGTTCACAGTGTGGCCTGTACTTATAGTTATCGTATTTGCGGAACTATTCGGCGTTATCGTTGCGTTGATCCAGTTTACATTATCTGCTGATGATTCCCAGGTAGAGGAAAGATTCCAATTCCCATTTTGTCGGGATCTGAAATAATCGGTGGGAGAGGAACTACACGTCCCGGATTGATTAATTGTAAAATTGGCTGATTCTGAACCGGTGATATTATCCACATTATCTACGACGCGCAATTTGTAGCCTGACCCGGTGGCTGTTCCCGCTGGAATTGTGAAATTAATCGTTCCGGGATTGGCGGTGGTTGTTGCGCTTCCTATAACTACTGGAGAGGCAAATGAACCAACTGCATCTGACATTTGGACATTATAATTACTTGATGTTTCACCTTCAAAAGAAAATCCCACTGTTCCATTGGCGGTCGCTTCGCAATTAGCCAAATTATAGGTGGTGGTTGGATTGATGGTGCCTGTGGTAATTGTGTTTTCAGTTGTGGTAGATGTTACTGTACCATTGACACGAAAATTATTAAACCGAAAGTTTCCCGTACTTGAGGCATTGTAGCCCCAGATTCTGATGGTCAACGTACCGGTAAAATTTGTGGGTAAACCTCCATTGATAATGAATTCGTTTAGAGATGAGGTAACTGTGCTGGAAACAACACCATTGGTCAGAATTGGAATTCCGGCAGTCGCAAAACCATTTGTGCTGTATTGAATATTTACGCGGTCAGGACCTGCAGCGGTCCTTCCAAAGCGGAAAGACAGGGACGAAAAACTGATCTGTTGACCTGGGTTTGCAGAAACAGTGAACTGCATGTATTTTCCACTGGTCGAAAAAGTTGTCGATTGTGACCAAGTCGAACTAAAACCTATCGTGGTTCCTCCATTATCCGTTCCGGGTTGATATGAAAACGTACCCAATGAAAGGCTGACATTTGATACAGTGATATTTGGGTTTACTGAACTTGCAGCTAAAGTATTTTCAAAGTTATGAATAGATAATTGCTGCCCCTTCACCACCCCACAAAACCCTACCATCCCAAAAAAAAGGAAAAACAAACCAACACGCGTAAGCCGTAAATATCTGGTCATTTGAAAGGGAGACTAATTGGGTGCAAAGGTACTCGGTATAATCCCTCAGCCTAAGGAATGATTGTTAAGTATGCGTGATGATGGTGTTAAATTTTAACAGAAAATTTGATCCGTTGACAGTCATTTTGTATTATGGATTTTTTTAAAATGACTGAATAACAAGTATTTATATTTTTATAGGAAAGTCGTAAGAGACTTCCCGATCAAATATTTTAGCAGATAATTAACCGAAATTTCCCGTCAATTTTTGCCGAAAGGCATGGACTACACCGCTTATGTCTAACGGCTTACGGCTATCTTTTCAATCTTTACTTCTTCAGGCGTGGACATG
>JBGTLS010000387.1:0-3441 GCA_041744015.1 Cryomorpha sp.
TTTTCAAAATTTTTGTCGCCAATCCCGGATCTGATTACGAAAGATATTTTTTCAATTCCACCATGGGTACTGAAACGATGGAATTCATACCTGCCACCGACAACCGAAATAAAGCCAAAGTGCTTTTCCAACCGCAACTTGCAATGGACGGAAAATACCGCATGCTGGTCCAGGCCACTGACAAATCGGGCAACGCTTCCGGAAGTTTTGATTACAAAATCGAATTTGAGGTGATCAATCGCTCCACGATTACGGAGGTTTTAAATTATCCCAACCCCTTTACCACGAGCACCCAATTTATATTTACCCTCACCGGATCAGAAATTCCGGACGAATTTAAAATCCAGATCATGACCGTGACCGGTAAAGTGATCCGCGAAATCACCCAGGCCGAATTCGGTCCGATTAGAATCGGGCGCAACATGTCTTCATACCGCTGGGATGGCCGCGATGAATTTGGCGACCGGCTCGCCAATGGGGTTTACCTCTACCGTGTTTTTTCCCGCATCAATGGCGAGAGCATTGAAATGCGCGAAGGCGGGGCATCCGAATACTTCACCAAAGGATTCGGGAAGATGTACCTGATGCGATAACAATCTGGTATCAACTTATTCGATCACATGTTTATCGCATTAGATATCACTATTCCCCGGGCAACCCTTTAATCTTTGTATTTTCGCAGGCTAAAAACCCGCATTTCATGAACCAATACGATGTCGTCGTAATCGGATCCGGCCCCGGAGGCTACGTTTGCGCGCTGCGCTCAGCCCAACTCGGCTTCAAAACAGCCCTTATCGAGAAATATTCAACTCTTGGTGGCACCTGCCTGAACGTAGGTTGCATCCCATCAAAGGCTTTGCTCGACTCATCAGAGCACTATTTTAACGCAGCGCACAATTTTAAGGAGCACGGAATTGAGCTCAAAAACCTTGAAGTGAACCTGGCGCAAATGATAAAGCGCAAGAACGATGTGGTGGAGCAAACCACAAAAGGCATTGAGTATCTCATGAAGAAAAACGAAGTGACTGTCTATACAGGGTTGGGTTCTTTCGTAGACGCCACCACAGTTAAAATCAAAAAAGAAGATGGCGAGGAAACCATCACAGGAAAAAATATCGTAATCGCCACGGGATCAAAACCCCATTATTTCCCGGGAATGGAACCCGATAAGGACCGCATCATCACCAGCACCGAAGCGCTCAACCTGAAAGAAGTGCCAAAGAAAATGATCGTTGTGGGCGGTGGCGTGATCGGCCTGGAGCTCGGCTCTGTATTCGGACGGCTCGGTTCAGAAATTACGGTATTGGAATTCCTCGATTCCATCATCGCCGGCATGGACCGCACGATGGGCAAGGAATTGCAAAAAGTGCTCAAAAAAGAAGGCTTCCAGTTCAAATACAAACACAAAGTTCAGAAGGTTGAAAATACCGGCAAAGGCGTGAAAGTGACCGCTCTTGACGACAAAGACAAGGAAGTGACTTTCGAAGCTGATTACTGCCTGGTTTCCGTAGGTCGCCGACCATATACCGAAGGACTCGGTCTTGAAAACATTGGCCTTAAGCCCAATAAACAAGGTCAGATCGAAACCGACGAACATCTCCAAACTTCCGTAAAAGGTGTGTATGCCATTGGCGATGTGGTGAAAGGTGCCATGCTTGCGCATAAAGCGGAAGAAGAAGGCATATTTGTAGCAGAGGTGATCGCTGGTCAAAAACCGCATATCAATTACAATCTCATTCCCAATGTGGTTTACACCTGGCCGGAAGTGGCCGGCGTGGGTCAAACCGAAGAGCAATTGGTGGCTGCCGGCGTGGAATTCAAAACGGGAAGTTTTCCCATGCGCGCCCTCGGAAGGGCTCGTGCGAGCGGTGACGTATACGGATTGGTGAAAATTCTGGCAGACAAAAAAACAGACGAAGTACTGGGCGTACATATGATTGGTCCACGTGTGGCCGATTTAATCGCCGAAGCGGTGGTGGCCATGGAATTCCGGGCCAGTGCAGAAGACATTTCACGCATCAGCCACGCCCACCCCACTTATGCGGAGGCGGTGAAAGAAGCAGCCCTCGATGCGACAGCCAAAAGGCCATTGCATATTTGATACGGGAATGGGTCAATTATCAGTAAACATTTTGACCATTTCTGTTCAACATCTTATCGCATCAACTGTTTCAATCCAATGAAAAAGAAAACAGGCGTTTTGCTCATCAATCTCGGAACTCCGGACAGTCCCGGGGTTACAGACGTGCGAAAATATCTCACGGAATTTCTCAACGATCCGCGGGTGATTGACATTCCCTGGCTAGGGCGCAAAATCCTCGTAAATCTCATCATCGTGCCATTTCGCGCGCCGAAATCTGCAAAGATTTACAAGGAACTTTTTGACAAAAACAATGGGCAATCGCCGCTTTTGGTATACGGAGAAATTCTGAAAACGCATATGGCCACCCGTTTCGCGGGCGACAATGTCACCGTGGAGCTCGCCATGCGTTACGGCATACCCAGCCTTGATGAAGTCTGCGCCCGCATGGAAAAAGCCGGTTACGACAAGGTGATCGTATTGCCACTCTTTCCGCAGTATGCTTCAGCCAGCACAGGTTCCGCTCTGGAAAAGGCCATGCGGCTTATGAAAGATTGGTACGTAATTCCAGAAATCGAATATATCAGTCAATACTGGGACAATCCCGGCTACATCGACACCATCGTAGATCAGGCATCGGCCTTTAACTGGCGCGATTACGACCATGTGCTCTTTTCGTACCACGGTTTGCCGGTAAGGCAGGTCGACAAAGTGTACGAAGACAAGCGCTGCGACAACCACAACTGCGAAGACGAGATCAACGACGAAAACCGGTTTTGTTATAAAGCGACTTCTTACGCCACCACGCGACTAATTGCCGCAAAAATGGGCATGACCGAAAAAGATTATACCGTTTGTTTCCAGTCTCGGCTCGACAAAAAATGGCTGGAGCCATTTTCCGATAAGGTGGTGGAAGAATGGGGAAAGAAAGGTGCTAAAAAACTCCTCGTATTCTCGCCGGCTTTTATCGCCGATTGCCTTGAGACCACCATTGAAATTGGGGAAGAGTACCAGGAAATACTGGAAGAACACGGGGGCGAAAAGGTACAGCTCGTTCCGAGTCTGAACGATCATCCCCTTTGGATCGATGCCGTGGAGCAAATGATCCGCGAACGTTTATAAAAGATTGTTTTGAATTCCTTTACTTTACACAAATCGGGCAGGTGAAATACACTTTTCAATCAAAACTCAGTCATCCATACAGCCTTGAATCACTGGCTATTTGGGCGGAGAACTTTGATCATTTTGCTTTTTACGTCACGGATCTCAATTCCTTTTCGTGTGGTATTGGTGCCTTCCGGCAAATAGCCCTTCATGAAACGGATGGCGCTTTCGCAAAGCTGGAAGAATTTCAGAAAGCC
>JBGTLS010000388.1:0-20956 GCA_041744015.1 Cryomorpha sp.
ATGGTACCGGATGGCAACCTGGCGATGTTGGCTTTTACCCTGGTAAATGTTCCTGGTAGAAGCGTTTTACCATTTATAATGAGCTGATCTATGGGTGCTGTCATTTTGCGTAAGCCACAAATATACGCCATTTCAATATCCGGACGACCCAATTCGAAAACACTATCTTTGGCAGCCATGACCAGTTAAAATTTTATGCAACACCCCCAACATCAGGATAAACTTATTCTTGGCAGAAAAGAGAAAATCGAATTTCCAGAGCTGGAGCGCACAAATATCGTAGCGCGCATTGATAGTGGGGCCCGATCATCATCTGCCCACTGCGATAAGATTTGGGTGGAACAAATGGGCGGTCAAAAGGTGTTGTGTTGTTACTTTCTCAAAAGATCCCGTGCAGTCGTTCGGTTTGAAAAATATATCCGGCGCAGGGTCAGGAGTTCCAACGGAACCCTTCAGACAAGGTATGTGGTGAAATTAAAAATCAGGCTTCACAATGTGGAGCGGGTTACTGATGTAACTTTGACCGATCGTTCTACGATGAATTATTCTGTGCTTTTAGGCCGACGGTTCCTGATGGGAAAGTTTTTAATAGATGTTTCAAAAAGTTACTTGCAAAGCAAGAAGTAGATATGCGTATTGTTATCCTCTCCCGAAATTCGAAATTATATTCAACCCGAAGACTTCGCGAAGCTGCAGAGGCCCGAGGTCATGAGGCCATTGTTATTGATCACCTGCGCTGTTCTCTCATTGGAGAGCACAATAATCCAAGAGTGATATACAACGGCGAAGACCTGATAGATGTTGATGCCGTGATCCCCAGAATTGGAGCCTCTGTTACGTTTTATGGTACAGCCGTGGTGCGCCAGTTTGAGATGCAGAAAGTCTTTTCAGTAAATTCTTCCATTTCAATTGTGCGATCGCGCGATAAACTGAGGAGCCTTCAGATATTTTCGCGTCACGATATTGGCATTCCCAAAACTGTGTTTACCCATCACCCGAAAAATGTAGATAATTTGCTCCGGGAAATCGGGGGCGCTCCTGTCGTAATCAAATTGCTGGAAGGCACACAGGGAATAGGGGTGGTATTGGCGGAAACCAAAAAAGCAGCGCGTTCTGTAGTCGAAGCTTTTCACGGTTTGAAAGCAAATATGCTGATTCAGGAATTTATTGCCGAAGCTGGTGGAGCTGATATTCGCGCTTTTGTGGTTGATGGGAAAGTAGTTGGTGCAATGAAACGACAAGGTGAGGAAGGTGAGTTTCGATCAAATTTGCACAGAGGAGGTTCGGCGAAAGCAGTAAGACTTACACCGGCTCAACGCGCATTGGCACTGAGCGCTGCAAAAGCCATGGGATTGGTTATGGCCGGAGTTGATATGCTCGAATCTTCCCGGGGGCCATTGGTGCTCGAAGTCAATTCATCTCCCGGTTTGGAAGGCATTGAAGCTGCTACAGGCAAAGACATTGCCACTGCCATTATCAAATGTATTGAAATCAACGGTAGCAAAAATCACAAACGCGACAAAGTCGGAGCCTGATTTTTAAATGGAATAAGAATTTCGGGATACTAAGCAGGATACTTTAAACTGATCGTATTCAACCAGATTCAAAAATTGGTCCTTTCCGGAATACTATTTTGGTGGCTTGGTTGGTCTTACTTCAATTTTTGAAGGCAGGGTTCGCGGGTTCATTCGAAGCAAATCCACAACCATTTGTCCGAGATCTTCAGGCTGAATTTTCCAGGCATCTTTTTCACCTGGATTGTGACCTGCGAAGTGGCTGGTTACTGAACCAGGCATAATAGTCGTGACTTTGATATCACTTTGCCGCAGATCGAGCATGATGGCCTGAGAAAACCCAACCACGCCAAATTTACTGGCGTTGTATGCGGAGCCTCCGGCAAAAAAGTTTGTACCGGCCAAACTGGCAATGGTGATGATATAGCCCTTCGATTTTTTCAGTTCTGAAAGGGCGGACTTGACACTGTAAAAAACGCCGGTGAGATTGGTGTCAATTGTTTCCGACCATTGTTCCGCAGTGATATCCTCAATCGCACCAAAATGCCCCAATCCGGCATTGGCCACCAGTACATCGAGTTTGCCAAATTCTTTTACTGTTGCTTTTACGGCTTTTTCCATATCAGCCAGATTTCTTACGTCGGCTTCGATTCCGAGGGTTTTTCCCGGGTAATTTTTCGAAAGAGAAATAGCGGCTTTCTCCGTGTCGGAAGATTTTCTGCCGGTGATGGCAACTTTGCACCCGGAGGTGAGCAGCATTTCAGCCATTCCATATCCGATGCCTTTTGTTCCTCCTGTGATCAACACTACTTTATTCAGGCTCATAATATTAGTTTTAATTTAAGTTACACAGGGGCTTCCACATCAGCAATAAACCAACTTCCGATGTCATTCGAGACCAGCCACGGCACATTCCACCAGATTCCCTCTTTGGCCAGCACAGTAAAATCCTCACTGCTTTCCGTATTTTCATCAAATGACAGACCCATGCCCAATAGCTGTTCAAATATAACGCGCACTTCGGTAGCGTTTTCTGCAGCGATGCCAATGAGGTAGTCGTCTTCCTGCATGTCAGCATCCGCGAAAGCTTTATAGACGGCTCTTAATCCTCCGACAAAACTGTCCTGAACAATGAATTTTGGAATCACAACATTATAGGGTCGATACGTAATCATGGTTGTTCAATGTCAAAATTATGTCGACAAAGAAACAAACTTTGTCCCAAAATGATTACCGAACTATTTTGTGGTTTTGAACTGATCAGGCGTCGATGGTTCCGATTTTTCTTTTGAAAGATGAAGTTTTTCAATAGGATTGTGAAGGGTTTTATAACCCAACCAGGGAGAGCGACCTTTTTTGAAAACCATATGACCATTGTTTATTCCCAATCGTTTTGATTTTTGCATTTCTTCCGGTTGCATCAAAAGCTCCGCACAATCGGGAGAACAACACCCCTGATTTTTTTCACGACAGCGCTCACATTGGATAAATAACAAGTGGCAACCCTTATTGGCACAATTGGTATGCGTATCACATGCTTCTCCGCATTGGTGACATCGCGCCACGATTTCATCCGAAATACGTTCACCCAACCGCTCATCAAATACGAAGTTTTTACCGATGAATTTGTTGTCCAGGTTTTGATTTGACACCTGCCGCGCATATTCGATAATGCCACCCTCAAGCTGATGTACATTTTTAAATCCCTCGTGTTTGAGCCAGGCAGATGCCTTTTCGCAACGGATTCCTCCCGTGCAGTACATCACAATATTCCGGTCTTCCAACCCCTTGAGATTTTCCCTGATGTAAGGCAGGCTGTCGCGAAAAGTATCCACATCTGGTGTGATGGCGCCTTTGAAAAATCCGACTTCGTGTTCGTAGTGGTTCCGCATGTCGATCAGGATCGTATCCGGTTTTTCGGTGATTTCGTTAAAGGCTTTCGCCGAAAGGTGCACCCCGCGGTTGGTCACGTCAAATGAAGTATCATTCAAACCATCTGCGAGTATTTTATCCCTCACTTTGATCACGAGCTTGTAAAAACTCTTTCCATCGTCGTCTACAGCGAGGTTCAGACGAATTCCGTCGAGAAAAGAAATGCTGTAAAGGTGATCCCGGAACTCCTCATAATTCTCTTTGGGTACAGAAAGCTGGGCATTGATGCCTTCCGTTGCTACATAGATTCGGCCGAGGACACCCATTTGGGACCAGTGGATAAAGAGATAATCCCGGAATAAAGTTAGATTTTGAAGATGGGCATATTGATAAAATGAAATAGTGAGTCGGCTTTGATTGCCTTCCACCATTCGTTTTTTAAGCACGCGCCAGTCTTCTTCGTTGTGCAGATTTTTCATTTTACAATTACAAGTTATACGATGAAATATCCTCCTGAAGAGAAATACGGCGCAAAGGTAGATGTTTTGAGCGATGTGACATTTTCCGAAAGGCAAAACTTACCTTTGTGCCAAACCGTTCCATCGCTGTTGCGCTTTTGCGCAGGAGAGGAAAGTCCGGACAGCACAGTGCACCGCGCTTCCTAACGGGAAGGGCTTCGAAAGAAGTACAGAAAGTGCCACAGAGACGTATACCGCCTCGTCACTTGTGACGAGGTAAGGGTGAAAAGAGTGGGGTAAGAGCCTACAGTCTCGCCGGGCAACCGACGAGAGGGGTAAACCTCGCGGGCTGAAAGACCACGTATACCCGAGTTTGAGGGCTGCACGCCCGATTCGGGAGGGTAGGTCGCTAGATCCTGTCGGTGACGACAGGGCCAGATAAATGATGGAAGCCATACTTTCGGGTAGGGTACAGAATCCGGCTTACAGGTTTTATTGTCATTGCAGAAGGCCGCATTTGTGGCCTTTTGTTTGCTCAGCTGGTGATCTGCAACCGAAAAGAAGGGATACCGTTAAAACACTACGTGCCATTGAATCGTTACAAGCTTATGAATATTATCACAAGTGCATTTTTTACCGCTTTTTGTCTGCTTTCCATTGCTGTTGTTCAGGCACAAACGGAAGTGATCAAGGTGGTGAAACTCGATGAATTCGTGGTGAGCGCCGGTCTGGATAATTTTAGTGTGGAAGATTTTGTAAACCAGGTAAAAGATGACACCACTTTCTACCAGGCTTTTCTGAATCTGCGGTATTTCCCGCACCAAATGACCGGTGCAGTAGCCGTTTTCAATAAGGATGACAGTGAGAAAGGAACGCTGCAACGTCGGGCGGTGCAACATCTCTCAGTCGACGAGAAGATGAACGTCGAAATTACTTTCGAAAAAACCAATGGAAAAATCAAAGATCGGAAGGGTGAATGGAAATACCTCACCGCTGAAATGTACGACGAGATATTTTTCCCGAAAGGGGAACAGAAAGTGAATAACACGATCGACACACGTGAACAGGAGCTGGTAGGGGGATCGAAGATCGAAAAACACAAAGCACAGTTGAAACGCATGATGTTCAATCCGGGCGCAGAAATCGAAAACGTGCCGATCAACGGTGACAAAATGGCCATGTTTGAAGACCATATGGTTCCATTTACTGACTACACTATTTTCATGGCCAGTCGGGCCGGGAAAGAATGCATTGCATTTTCATGTGTGGTGAAGGAAGGGATGGAAAAAAAGGTGGTGATTCAGGATCTCACCTCTTATTTTGATACCGATACCAAAGATGTGCTTGCCAGGGAATATCGGTTGGCTCACAATACATTGGTTTTTGACTTTGATATCAGTATGAAGGTGGAAAACAAACAGCAAAACGGCTGGTTGCTGCCCGAAAAGATTTGGTACAGTGGATATTGGAATGCAGCTTTTATGAAACGTGAGATCATCACTTTCGAATTGCGCAACACATCATACCAGACTGAAGTGGGCCGGTACGCCTCCAAGCCATAACCGCTTTCCGCTTCCAAATGCCTATCTTTCGGCCCATATTTCCGGTCGAAAATGGCACATTCTGAAGTTTACTACAAAGATTATCTTCAACTCAATAAAATCCTGAACGCGCAGGAGCCTGAGAGTGATCGTCTGGGCATCAAAGCCCACGATGAGATGCTTTTTATCATTACCCATCAGGCCTATGAACTTTGGTTCAAACAGATCACTTACGAACTCGATTCGGTGATTAAACTGCTCGCATCGCCACGTGTGAACGACAACGATCCGACTTTACAAATTGTGGTACATCGGGTAAACAGGATTAACACGATCCTGAGCCTTTTGGTGGAGCAAATAAACATCATGGAGACCATGACCTCGCTCGATTTTCTCGATTTCAGAGATTTGTTGCGTCCCGCAAGTGGATTTCAAAGTGTGCAATGGAAAGAGCTGGAAGCCAAACTCGGACTGGCATTTGAAGCCCGACATGGGAAAGAACATTATACCTCGGCACTAAGACCAGAAGACAAAGACCGCGTAAAATCAGTGGAATCGGAGATATCTTTGTTAACCCTGCTCAATGCGTGGCTCGAACGTATGCCGTATTTCGAGTTGGCTGAGGCCTGGCCAAATTCCCAAATCGATTCACCAGAAAATCATCCATTCTGGCAAGCATACCGTAAAGCCTACCTCGACAGCCTGCTTCAGATAGAATCCAGTAATGTGGCTGGTTTCGATTCCATCCTTTTTGGAAAAGATGAAAATCCAGGCAGAAAGTTGTCGGCCCGGGCTTGTCGTGCAGCATTGTTCATTATGCTTTACAGAGGTTATCCGCTTCTTCATCTTCCATACCAATTGCTCAATCAGGTGCTGGAAACAGATGAGCTTATGGCTACCTGGCGAACGCGACATATGAATATGGTGCACCGGATGATCGGATCGCGCGTGGGAACGGGGAATTCAAGTGGAAGAAATTACCTCAAAGCCGCCCTGGACAAACATTATATTTTTACAGAAGTGGCTGAATTAAACGGCCTCCTTCTCGAAAGAAGAAATCTTCCTAAACTTCCCATTGAACTTGAGCGTCAGTTTGGTTTTCTCGAAAAACATTACTGAAAAGTGTGACAGCGCTAATATGGTTCGACGGTCAGCGTAAATTCCTCAATTTTGATTTCTTCGCTTGAAAAAACAGTGATTCTGATATCACCGGTCTGTTTCATCCGACCTTCCCAATAGCGGTATTCCATGTTTGATCCATTGTTAGGAGAAATAGTGAAAAACAAATGTGGATTTTTCGCATCCAGCTTGATTCTCAATTCCTCACCCTTTCGAACATTGCGTGAAAACATTTTATCCGCATCACCTTCGAGTATATCCTTTCTAATTTCTTTAGATGCCAATAAGCGTTGACTTAAGGATTCAGATTTTTCTATTTTCTCAATCCTTTTGCTATAACTGATAAGATTGTTAATAGTTTGACCATCAATAGGTATATGTGCCAAATCGGCCTCCTGAATTTCATTTTGAAATATGCCTGTTGCCGCAGTATAAGGCTTGTTTTGGGCATAGGCGATTAACCAGTTGCGAGGATCTTCCTGCTTTTTGTCCAGATGACCCGAAAAGGAAAGTAATCCATCCTGGAAATAATAATGGTGAATATATTGACTTCCATCCTCGATCAGGATCTTATAGATTTCCTTTTTATCGTTAAAATATAAAATCGTATGAGCATTTTGTTCCTGGATTTCGCCATACAATTTCAGCCATTCCTTTTGTGTATCGGAAGCCAATATGACTTCGAGCGCGTTGGGTGTCCACATATCTTTTGGCAGATAGACAGATGAGGCTTCGGAATCGCCTTCCGCACTGGTATAACCGCAGCCGTAAGCGCATATCATCACGCAAATGCACATCAGCAGGATGAAAAAACTGGATTGCGAATGTTTGTGCACTGGGTTGGTCGTTGGGAAAACCAAGCCAAATTAGAATAAATCGGTCATTTTCAAAAGAAATCTCTCCAAAAAATGATTTATTTCTTTACTGTGAATGAAGTGCTTCAGGATTTATAAGGTCCATTGATTTCCAAAAAACTGCGCCGGATCCGGACAGTTTTTTAAGTAATGATCCATTTCATTCTCACTGCACACGCCGGGATAATCACCGGCTTTTCCTTCCATATCGCGAATCAGTTGAAAGTGGAGATGTGGTGGCCAATCCTTGTTTTCATCCGGGGTACCCAAAGTTGCAAAAACTTCTCCTCTGGCAATTAATTGACCCGTTTTTAACGTCTTGAGAGAGTTGCGGCTGAGATGGCCATAGAGCGAATGGATAATCTCGTTTCCAATATGATGACAGAGTATAATGGTGGGTCCATAATCTCCGGATGCATCATTGTCGGCAAAACTATGCACAACCCCAGGCATTGGTGAAGCCACTTCCGTGCCTGCGGGCAACCAGAAGTCGACCCCCAAATGAATGTTTCTGAAATTATCTCCTTCAGCAAATACACTGCTCCGCTGGTATATCGCCCTTTTTTCTCTGTAACCGCCATGAGCTCCCAGTGCATTTTGTCTTTTAATTCGCACGGAGATATAAGCGGCCAGTTCATCTACTGTATCCGTTTTGGCCCTGGCGAGATCTCTGTTGTTTTCAGACAGGTCGAGGGGTACCAATTCACCGGTTGAGAATTTCTTTAAAAATGGCAGACGAAATTTTGGTATATAATTAATTCCGAGAATATTGTATTTCATTTTACTCTGATTCGAATGTGATGTTGAGTTCCTTATGGCCTTCCGGCAAATTGCCATAAATCAGGACTGTCTGTTTTTGCTTACCCGGATTTGATCCTGTAAATATTTTTCCCGAAAGGAAAGACGCCGATCCTGATTCAATAGTCAAATCATTTTGCGAAACCTCCAGAAAATGGGCATCAAAATCCAGGGAATCAATTATCAGGGGTGCATAGCCAAGTATTTCAAAATTGAACGAGAAATGAAGAGTATCGTTGAGGCCAACTGTTCCGAAATCGAGAATTTCTCTTTCGAATTTTATATCAGCCAATGTGGAATCCTCTGCCAGACGCTGTACACTGACGATTTCGATTTTTCTTTCGCGGGCCGCTGCGATGCTGTAAATGGCATTGGCTCTGTCATTCGGATTGTCACTAACAAAATCCTCTGCGGCATATTCTCCAAAAGCCACTTCTGTAATGAGCAATCGACCACCATTTTCCGCTGTGCCGTCAAGATAGGGCAGGAGTGAACCGGATTCATAACTTTTTAGAAAATTGATCAATGAGCTTATTCTGCGAGAAGTGAGTTTCACATTGTAATCGGTCTTGGCAAGTGGACTCGCAAAACCTTTCACCGTAACATTAATGCGCTGCCCTTCTCCCAATTCTGCGGTAAGCAATCTGGTAAATAGCTTCAGGTCCTCCACGCCCTTATCTACTTCCGAAATGAAAAATTGATCCATGGCGTCCTCAGCCTCTTCTTCCTGCTGTGCTTGAAGGCCTTTTTTATACTGCTCCCCGTATTCCGGCAAAAGTGCCGTATAGCTGTAATACGTTTCGAGGTAATTTTTTGAAGTTCTTTCAGCCGTGGTGCGCGGGTCGGGCTCGTCATTGTGGAAATACAATTTTACGGGCAAATATCTGTTCAAATCTTCCAGTGTCGCTATTTCCGGTATAGTGTCTGAGCGTAGAATTTGCTCTTCTTCAAAAAGCCAGATGTCGTTGCAACAGGTTTCGGATCGGGAAAAACGAACATTTGTACGGTTTGATGTGATTGTCCCTTTTCCAGTCTGCTCATTGAAGCTGTAATACAGATCGTTGGCTGGTGTGTTAAATGGAAGTTTCAAATTTTGAGGATATCCAATATGTTCGCCCTCGATCAACGACCTGAATAAATCGTAACCGCCAAAACCAAAATGCCATTCGGAAGCAAAATACAAGGCCTTCTCGTCGTCCCGGTAGAAAGGGGTAATCTCATTTCCGGGACTGTTTATCACTTCTCCGGCATTGACTGGTAAGGCATCTTTTTCCGAAAGGGAAATGTACCAAATGTCCATCCCGCCAAATCCTCCGGGTCTGTCGGAAGTGAAAAACAGGATTTCCTCCCCATTGAGTTTCCCAAATGCGGGATGAGAATAATACGCCGTATCTCCTGCTGATGGAAGGAGTTTCTCCGGTTTCATTGGAGATGGAGATTGGTTTTGGATATAGATAGCGGTCTTACCCTGCGCATCATGAATGGAGAAAGCGATTTTGGTTTCTGCTGAATCTGTGGTGAAGTTGGCTTCAGCCCTCATGCTATCCGACAAAAATGCTTTTGAATTTAGGGTTTTGGCCTCCAGATCAGCTTCAAAAATTCTGACTTTATAAGTCGATGCATCACCTGTATAACGCCCATTTTCGTTGTATTCACCGCGTAGAGATGAGATCATGAGTTTTCCATCGTTGAGAAAAGTCCCTGCAAATTCGCTGTCTTCTGTATTCACTATTTTTGGAGGTTCCTGCAACTCAAAAGGGGCAGACTGCGCAGACCATTCCTGTGCGAGATCGCAGGCCCTGATTTCCTGATTGGCTTTTTTGAACCAGTAATTTTCAGGATCGGATTTATGTTTGTCGCGGACTTTGCGCCAGGTTTTTTTCGCTTCCGCAAAATCTCCTGATTGTTTTTGCATCGAAGCGAGCAAGGCGGGCCCTTCGGGAAACACGACACCCAGATCGCGTCGGTAAACTTTCAGGTAATAAAAGGCGGCTTTTTCATATTGATGATTTAACCGCAGGGCTTCGGCATATTTGTAATTGTGAATTGCCTTGCTGCTGTCGATGTACATCACTTCGCTAAAATACCGCAATGCTCCGTAGGGATCGTTGGCACGCATGGCTTCCTCGCCGAGTATCAGCCAATCCTGCACGCGTTGTGCATGGACAGCATTATTTCCCGAAAGGGTGAATACTGCCAGAAGAGATATCAAGATACATCTCATATGAATACCGGACAAAATTTGTGAATGAGATGTTGATTACGCGGGCTTCGATTGAACAAATACTGCAGTGAAAACTCAAATCCTCCCCGGTTTCGGCTTGCTGTTTCCAGCTCACTTACGTTGATATCATAACTCGCGGCAAATCGCCAGTCGTCTATTTCACAGCCCATCATAGCGATGCCGCTGTCCCCAAAACGGCCATAATATCCCACAAAAACTGTTCGGTAAAGATTCATCTCATCCAACAGAATATATCGCACTCCCGTCCCCAAAATTATTTCCGAAAAGGTGGCTTGCTGCATCCAGCGAAAAGCGGGCATGGCATCGAAATCAGCATTTATTTTCCAACTTGCTGCTATGTGCAGGGCGTTGCGCATGGGTAAGTTGACACCTACATCATTGAAAAAAGATTGGTCCGGGCGGTTGAGGTTGTTCAGTGCCCATCCCGAGGTGATGGACTTGCGATCTTCAGCTTGCCAGGTGTGTGTTACTCCCAGATTCAGGTTTGCATACCAACGGGCATTCCGCCGGAAGTTTTCTCCTGTCGGCAAATTCGGATCGTAAACCACACCATTGTGCTGGTTGTCAAAATTCAGGGCGTCATAGTCGAGTTTGATTTGAGAGATGCCCATTTGGAGCCCGCCCCGCAATTGATGTTTTTCAGCGACAGCATACATGTATGAGCCTCCTACCAGCAAACTAAATGTAGTCAACTGGGAATCGCCTGCCCGGTCATTCATCATGGTAACTCCGAGAGCAGCTTTTTCCGGAAGGAAATCAAAAGCGCCATCTGCGCTCATAGAAAAGGTGGAATATGGTTGAGATACCTGTCTCCATTGAGTTTTCTGGTTGGCATTGGCTCTGTACTGCGCCTGAAAATTGCCTATTTCTGCCGGATTGAGCATTTGAGGAGCAAAGAAGAATTGAGAAAAATGAATATCCTGCGATTGACAAAATCCGCCTGCCATTGCCAACCAGACGATGATGGCCACTTTTTTCATCTGATCAGGGTAATGTTTCCCTTATCGGAAAAGGTTTGTCCGTCGCCGCATGTTACTTCAAGGTAATAAACATATACTGCCGGCTCGGCGAGATTGTCTTTATAAGTCCCGTCCCATCCCTGTGTTTGATCGGTGGTTTTGAATAACAGATTGCCCCAACGGTCGAAAATGCTGAATTCCAAATCAGTGACACCTCCTCCACGAACAAATACAACATCATTTTCGCCGTCCGAATTGGGTGTAAAAGCATTCGGTACGAAAATATTCGGCGTGCCGCAGATGACTTCATAAACAAAGATGGTGACACTGTCGCTTTTGGCACAAACACCTCTGGTGTCAAAATCGGAAATGGTGACATAATAGGTAATGGTTTCATCCGGAGTACTGGTGGTATTCGGAGAAGATGAATTTTCCAGCCAGGTTGACGGCGTCCATTGATAATTGTATAAGGAATTCTGAGGCATCACACTGATCAGACTGGAGCTTCCAATGGTAATGAATTGAGGAATCGCCTGCGCACTCAGCGTATCATTGCCGAGTGGAGATGTGAAAATCGTCGTGCTGTTTTCTACTATGCAGCCGTCTCCGGTCGTGCTCGTGACCGAAAATGTGGTGGTTTCTGTTACAATTGATTGAGCAAACCCGGTACCCTGTCCGGAAATGATGTCCTCCTCAGGCGACCAAATATGGGTGATTGTGTTCCCTGGAAAGTCGTTCGAAACAAAAAGATTGGCTGTGTCACCGGCGCAAATAAATTGATCGGCAGCCACTGTAGTCCCTGCGGAAAGTTGACTTACAGCTACACTATCCGTCAGGAAACACCCATTGTTTTCCACCTGAATGAAATAATAGGTCAATGCATTTGGAAACACCAACAGGGTGCTGTCACCCGGCACATTGAGTTGATCATTGAAAGCGGAAGTGGAAGACCATAAAAAATTCGTAGCGCGACCACCACTGTTGGCTACCAGTAAAATGGGTTCATCATCGCAGATCAGGGTATCATTGGAGGCAGTAAGGGAGATCGGATAGACATCGATCTGAACCATTTCGCTCAGCTGACAGCCAAAATTGCTCATTCCGGTAACAGAGATATTTATCGGAACAGTGGCATCAATTGATATTTCCTCCGTTCCCTGGCCGGAAATGATCACTTCATCAGGCGACCATATCAGGCTGTCGATGGTGTGCCCATTTAAAATCATGGCTGAAATGAACAATTCCTGTTCGCTGCAAAGCAAGGTATCTGGTAAGGACAGGGCAAAGTTTGGGGCAGGAACCACGAAAATGCTGTCAGTGGCTTCACAAAGATCATTGCTGGCTTTAATGTAAACATAGCCTGGATTACCACTGTACGTAAAAACGCTGTCGCTAACTCCAGACAACAGGATATTATTGAATTCAGGATCTGCGGCCCAGGTAAAAAGTGATGCTGTACCTTCGGTGTCGGCTGTAACTGAAAGCGCCAAAACCTCGCATGATTGAAGGGTGTCGGGGAGGATGAGTGTAAGTTCCGGCAAAATTTGAACTGTTTGAGTAAGTGTGTCTGAAACGTTGCAGGCGAGGGGGTCGGTGAGTATTAAAGTGACTTCATAAGTTCCGGGGCTTTGGTACACGTGAGTTGGATTTTGAAGTCCTGATGCCGAACCATCTCCAAAATCCCACTGGAAAAATGGATTTGTTCCCCCTTGTGTCTCGCTGGTATTCGTGAAAAATACAGCATCCGGCAAACAGACGGCATTGTACTGGAAATCGGCGATGATAAGCGGCAGATCAAAGTCAATTTTGGCTACCCCAAGGTTGCAGTTAAAGCTGTTGTTTGTGGGACTCAATGCGTTGGCAGGTTCAATGGGAAAGTCATTGTTGTTGGTGCAACCTGCACAGACTGCCTGATAGATTTTCCCTGCCCTGTCGAAGCGACTGGTTCCTCCATCCACGTGTTCATTGCTTTGGTTTCCACCAAAAAAACTGGCAAAGGTCAATTCGCTCGCATCGCTTGCGAGTACCATAAAATAAAAATCGCCGCCATTGGTCGTGGATTTGATTGCGTCGGGGGTTACTGCCAATCCTGTCGTAAGCCCCTGTTCGCCGCCACCTACCTGACCACCCCATCCGGAAAGATAAATCCGGTTGCAAATATCCACTGAAAACGCGGTGGGCGATAAATTGGGTGTTGTGTTGCCATTCCCGAAAACGGTTGACCATTCAAGATTTGTAAGATTTGGGTTTAATTTGGCCAGCAGCATCCCGCTGTTGGGAACATTGTAAGCCGCATTGACGATAAAAGTATTGCCCGGTGCATTGGTTTGACCATATATATGCGGGAAATTCTCTTCGTCTCTTTCTACAAAATAGATTTGGTCATACGTTGCAGAGCCAAAGTATGTGGCATTTTCAAGAGATGTAAAGTCACTGTTGAGTGTAGCAACAAATCCATCTGAGCGACCTCCTCCGTATGTTGGCTGATAAGCACCTTCAGGTACAGACAAATCTTCTGAGGTGGTTCCACCTGCAATCATCACCGTACCATTTTCCACTGTATTGATGGAGTAGATTGCGTCAGCGCCGCTACCACCGAAAAATGTAGATGCGAGCAGGGAGGTAGCCATATTGTTTAATTTGAAAAGCACGCCTTCCTGACCGGCATTTTTTGTTGTCTGGTAGTTTCCTTCAACCACAGGGAAATTGGTCGAGAAAGTTGAACTCCCTACGAGAATATTGCCTTCAGTATCTAATTCAATCTCTCCGCGCACTTCGTCTGCATAATTGAACTTTAAACTGCTATTGGTATTGATCCCGTCATTTCCTGTTCCTCCCATATAAGTTGATGCGAGGAGATTTGTACCCGTTGGTCCCAAACGGCATATTACAATGTCGGATCCATTCGTGTATTGAATACCTATTCCAACGAATGTGGTTTGAGTACCGCCCTGGAAGGTTGTCTGGAACGCGCCCTGTGTTACAGGGAAATTGTTTGAACCGGTTGTTCCCAAAAGATACAATGAACCATCTTCACCGGTAATAATGCTGTGCGGTAGTTCATCCCTCGAGCCACCTAAGTACGTGCTATAAATAAGTCCGGTACCGTCCAGACTGAATTTTGACAAGGCGATATCTGTACCGGCCCCATTGTTGCCTCCACCTGCCCATGTGGTCTGGTAAGCACCAATTGTTACCGGATACCCGGTTCCAAAAGAAGAGCTGCCTGCGTATAAATGACCTTCCGCATCATACGTCGCGGTGTAACCGAAATTGTCTGAAAAGGAACCGCTGTATGTGCTGAAAACCAGTTCCGGATCAATGATCAGGTCATAATCCCGATTGTATTCGCCTATGTCGAACCCCACTTTGTTTTGCTGAATGCGGTAAGCGCATTGTACTTCTTTTATCGCTCCATTGATGACCTGATAAGCAAAGGGTTTAGACTCAATCACTTCTCCGACAGAGGTTTTCAGGCTGAGTTCGCCGGCTTTGTTCAGATGGGGCTTTACGCCATCATAAGCCAAACGTATATTTGCCACATCACCATGGGGCTTTACGATCAAGTCATATTTCAATTCACTCTTTCGATAAATTTTCAGGTCTATACCGGGATAAATTTCGCTTTGGTGAATTTCATTGTAGGCTGAAAGATCTGACCCCCACTGGTCGGGATCATTTCCCAGAAAGAAGCTGTATCGGGTTCCGAGAGGTTTTTTGCCGAAAGGCCGGGACTGAACATTGGCTCCTTCAAAAACCACCTGGTAGGCATGACATCGAAGTTTTTCCGGCACTGGTATGGCAGGAACATTGCCACCATGCGCCGCAAATACCGCATTGGTGGTTTCGCGATCGTAAAGATCGAATGTCAATCGGTTTTCTTCAATATATAATCTACCCCCGGGAACATCTGTCCGAAATTGGACTGACTCAGGCCATTGGCCGCCATTGGCAATAAACTGGCCCCGGGCCTCTCCAAAAAGGCAAAAGCCAAAAATAAACAGAAGCCTTATCGCGTTTCGGGATGGAATCATGGTCTGAAGCGGGCTGAAAAGTACGAAAACAGCGCGAAACGATCGCGATGTCCGTGTGAGAATGATTAAATTGCGCGCTGTGAAGTTTTTCGACAAATATTACAATGTCCTTGAAATTCCTCCAAATTCGGATGATTCACTGGTGAAATCTGCTTATCGAAGGCTGGCCAAGAGATACCATCCCGACCGAAGCGGTGACGACAATACCCGCACGAAATTTATCGAAGTGAATGAGGCGTACGAATTGTTGATGAACAAACAGATGTACATTCAGGAAGCCATCAAGCGATATCAACAAAAGCAGGGGAGTGTGCAACCCAATCCGGGGATGAGCCACATGCGAAAACGCGCAAGGGCACATGCCGATATGCCTTTCAATGAATTTGAGAATACACGAATTTATCGCACAGCAATGGTCATGAATTCTGCCGCTGATTATTTTTTTCTTTTTATAGGCTTTATCATGATCATTTCGCCCGTGGTGGGATATTTTTCAGATATGAAAGATGCCACGCTTCGCGGAGAAGAACCCGAATTCAATCTCTATCCCATTATCTTTGGCATCTTCTTTATCTACGGTGTCTGGTATTTTATTTTTAGAAACAAAGAAGAAGATTTGGAACAACCCGAATAATCAGATCATATGAATTTACTATTGAGAAAAACCGGAAGTGTATTGGTGTTTTGTCTGATCGGAATATCGGCATTTTGCCACGAGGGCATGTGGATACCTTCCACGCTAACTAAACTGGTGATGGGGGATATGAAAGATGCGGGTCTTCGGCTCAGTGCAGAAGATATTTACAGCATCAATGAAAGCAGTCTCAAAGACGCCATCGTCCATTTTGGTGGGGGATGCACAGCGGAGGTTATTTCCCGGGAAGGGCTTATTCTTACTAACCACCACTGTGGATACAGTCAGATACAATCTCATTCTTCCGTGACCAACGACTATCTCAAAAATGGATTTTGGGCGATGAACAGGGGAGAGGAACTTGCCAACAAAGGTCTTACGGCCACCTTCGTGGTGCGTATAGAAGATGTAACGACACAGCTCAAAGATGCTTCGCAGGGAATGGATTCTCAGGAAGCACGTGTGGCAATCAGTCAGGCTGCCCAACGAATTCAGGCTGAAACTATTGCGGGCACAAATTACAAGGCTGAGATCAAACCATTTTTTTATGGGAATGCTTATTACATGATTGTTACCGAAACTTTTGAAGATGTGCGCCTTGTGGGAGCTCCGCCGTCGGCAATTGGCAAATTTGGTGGAGATACCGACAATTGGGAATGGCCCCGTCACACAGGTGATTTTTCTGTATTTCGGATTTACGCGGGACCAGATAATCAACCGGCACCCTACAGTGAATCAAATATTCCGTACATTCCGAAATACAGCCTTCCAATCGATATGGATGGGCTGGAGGAAGGCGATTTTACGATGGTTTTCGGTTTCCCGGGACGTACGGAGCAATTTCTGACTAGCTATGCTGTAGAATATGTATTGGAACAAGCCAATCCGGCGCGTATTGCTATGCGCGAGGCCAGTTTGGGCGTGATCGATCAGGCCATGGCATCCAATGATACCATTCGCATCCAGTATGCTGCCAAACAATCCAGTATCAGTAATGCATATAAAAAATGGATCGGACAGAGTTTGGGATTGAAGCGCTACAATGCCGTTGAGAAGAAACAACAGGAAGAAGTAGCGTTTCAAAAAGCAGCAGACAGTGTAGGAAATCCGCAGTATGGGCAGTTGCTGGCCGCAGCGCGCGAATTGTACAATGAGAACAATAACTATGCACTCGCCCGCGATTATCTCATCGAATTTTTTTATTACGGTCCCGAAGTACTACGGTTTGCATATGGATATCACAATTTGATTGTGAACTATGACAGCCTGAAATCTGCAAATCTTCTGGATGGGGAGCTGGAAAAACTTAAAAATGGAATGGAAGGTTTTTATAAAAATTACAACCGTCAAACCGACCAACGAATTTTTGCTGCCCAGGCACCGATTTTTGCCCAGGGCTGTCCGGCTGTTATGCAACCGGCCATTTTGCAATTATATATGATGCGAAATGGAAATGATGGAAATCGAACGGCTGAGGTATTCTATCGTGAATCTGTATTTGACAACCGATCTGAACTGGAAGCGCTTTTGAACAAACCGGGTAAGAAGATGCACAAAACACTTTCTGAAGATCCGCTTTATCGCCTCGCCGCTGAAATATTGAGTATGTACCGCTTTAATGTAGCTGTTCAACACGATAATTTCCGATTGGAAGAAGAAAATCTGATGAATACTTATGTAAAAGCCATCATGGAACTGGAGCCAGATGCCAATTACTGGCCAGATGCCAACAGTACACTCCGGTTGTCATTCGGTAAAATGGAAGGCTCAGAACCCCGCGATGGAATGATTTACAAACCGTATAGTACGCTCGAAGGCATTGCCCAGAAATACATTCCGGGACATGTTGATTTTGACGTGCCGGAACGATTGCTTGAACTTCACGAAGCCAGAGATTACGGGAGATACGCCACGGATGGCGAATTGAGGGTCTGTTTTCTCGGTTCAAACCACACCACCGGAGGTAATTCCGGGAGCCCTGCCCTCAGTGCAGACGGACATTTGGTGGGCATCAATTTTGACCGGACATGGGAGAGCACGATGAGTGACATCATGTTCAACGGAGAAATTTGCCGAAACATCATGGTCGACATTAAATACGTCCTTTTTATCATTGACATATATGCCGGGGCCGGGCATCTCGTGGATGAAATGGAATTGGTATACCGGGCTGAAAAGGAAACAGTGACACCCAAAGCTGAAACACTGAATGAAATGAACTAAGCGGGAAATTTTATCTATACTTTTAATACAAAACGAATGAAAAACTGGACTGAAAAGGACCATAAGCTAAATCAGACTTTTGAGTTTGAAAATTTCGTGGAGGCTTTTGGATTTATGACACAGGTAGCATTGATATCGGAAAAAATGAACCATCATCCCGAATGGTCCAACGTTTACAACAAGGTAGAGATCAATCTTACAACGCACGACGCGGGAAATACCGTCACCGATAAGGACCGAAAACTCGCAGAAAAAATTACTGCCCTTCTCGAAAAGAAGTAACAACCTGAAATGGGACTTGCTGACCTGATTTATCGGGCCACAGCGATTTTTTTCGTAACCCTGCCAAAAACACCTTCCATAACAACCAGGTACATACCGGGTGAAAGGTCACCGACGTTGATGGAAACATTTTTTTCCTGATATACCTCTCCCTGATAAAAGTCTATGATGCGTCGCCCGGTTTGGTCGGTGAGGTGCATGGCGACCTGAGTTGGATTGTCCAGATGAATCCGCACGGTTGTAATGTCTCTGGCCGGGTTGGGATAAATCGTCGTGATGGCGGCTGAAGAAACTAGTTTGAGTCCGGTGATGGTTCCCAGAATTTTGAATGACCAGTATCCTTCAGGGGCTACGATCGGTCGGGTTTGAACTTTTCCGCTATTGGCTGTGGCTTCTACATAGTATTCAATTTCGCTCCCGGCAGCCTGCGCCGTAATAAATCCGGACCAGCTATTTTCCCCGGAAGGGGCCATTTCAACCGATTGATAAATGTCTTCTCCTGCAAGTCGCCAATAAAGCATGGTTCCCGATATTCCCGAGCGGTGTTCTGCGGTGGCAATAACTTCATAAGAATCTGAAACGTTTTCAGTGTCAGTGAGGGGCTGGTGTACGATTAATAGCGGATCACTCACACCAACACTATGAACAATACAGTGAATCGCACCAGCTGCGGCTATTATCAGGTCTGGCTGGTTGTCGCAATCAATCGGCACGAGCGTGTAGCCGGGCAGGAGCTCGCTGTATATCCGAAATGCCGTGGTGTCGTATTCGGGGCGGTAGCTCGGGTAGATAAAAGTCTTGTTGACAAAAACCCCGTTGGTGTAAGTTCGGTAGTATGCCGCAGGATTGTCGTCTGGCCAGAGTCCGCTCGTGCTGTTAGGCATGGGGATGCGTACCACTTTGAAGTCAGTTCCGAAAGTCGTTTGGAAATTATTAATCACATAATCGATATTGGCATTGATTTGCGGTCCATCCGCCACACCTGGAGGATATTCTCCCACGAGAAGGGTTTCTTCATCAAGCAACTTCATGTGCATGTCGATGTGGTTGATGATATCGTATGGCAGGGCGGTCATTTTGATATACGTGTCAATTCCCTGAAAATCGCTGAGGATATTGTCTATTTGTTCTTCGGTCTTTGCCGTGACGTTATAGGGATTGCCGGATTCATTTTCTTCGAGTACCAATTCACTTGAAAATGCATTGCCCTGTCCATCCGACATAAAATTACCACCTGTATTTACCAGGTCTGAAGGTGCGGCTGTCGTGGTGTAAAGATTGATGCCAAGGTGATTGGCCAGTACTTGGGGTATTACATCGTCAGCAGGTCGCGGCCGGTTGTAAATCCAATCCGTGAGCAACAAAGTATCCACCCGGTTACCATATACGGTGTTGGCGCCATAATCACGGATCCAAATGCTGTTGAAATTAGCTTCCACCAAATCGATATTGTCCATATTGTCCAACGGACCTCCCGCCTGCGATCCCATGAGATAAGACTGCACCAGGGCTGCGCTGCTGCAAAAGATGATCACTTTGGTTTCCTCTTTTGCTGCGCGGACAATTTGCTTGAGGATGGTTGGGTAGGAAGTCCATGTAATGGTGACGGCCTGAATCTCTTCCCATTCTGCCATGTTCCGGAGGTTCGGGAATTCTGGTGGCGTCTCTATTCCACGCCCTTGCGGAAAGGTGTAAAATGGAAGTAGTTCTCTTTCAGAATCGGTCAAATACCTCGGCAGCGATTCTTCTGACTGCCCCTGTACAGCAGCACTCACAGATGCGATCGATATGAGTATGAGTAAAATTTTTTTCATGCGGCAAGATAAGAAAGATGGCTGTTTCTTCAAATTCAAAAATCCGGCGAATGCCGGATTTTCAATCATCAAAGATCGTTCAATGACTTATTCAAGCTGGTATTTGATCGGGAGAACGTATTGAACTTTTACTTTTTGACCTTCATACTCACCAGGTATCCATTGAGGCATTTGACTTACAACTTTTATCGAAGCTTCCACCAACCTTTGGTCCGGTCCGTTAGAATAAGCTTTTTGATCGGGTTTTTGAACTATATCCTTCACGCTTCCATCTGTGTCGATCACGAATTGAAGGAATACCGTACCCTCTTTGCCGTCTTCTTTTGCATCGGCGGGATATTCAATATTATTACCCAAAAAGGCCATCAATTCACCCATGCCTCCAGGGTATTCCGGCATGTTTTCGACTAATCTATACACATCGGTTCCAGGGATCTTTTCTCCAACTTCAGGTGCGTCAGTTGTTTTCGTTATGATACCCGTTCCAGCTGGCTGGGTCACATCAGATTTTTCTTCGGTGCAGGCGTGAAACAGGAGACCTGCACCTATAATTGGCAATACCAGGAGGTATTTGACCACAGAACTGTTTTTTGATTTTGATTTGCTTAA
>JBGTLS010000389.1:0-3647 GCA_041744015.1 Cryomorpha sp.
ATACTGCGCTCGAAGATTACATCCACGCGCATACTTCGCCCGAAAGCGAATTGCTCAGGCAGTTGCACCGGGAAACCTACATGAAAGTACTGCAACCCCGCATGTTGTCCGGACATCTGCAGGGCCGCGTGCTCAGTATGCTGACACATATGATCAGGCCCCGGAACGTGTTGGAAATCGGGACTTACACGGGGTATTCAGCCCTTTGCATGACCGAAGGTTTGCCGGAAGGCGGACACATTGACACCATCGATATCAATGAAGAACTCAGCCCTTTGGTATTACGATATATTGCCCTTTCGGGAAATAGTGAAAGAATCACTGCACATGTAGGCAACGCCATGGAAGTCGTTCCCACGTTGGATAAAAAATGGGATCTCGTTTTTATCGACGCTGATAAAACCAACTATTTAAACTATTATCATCTGATAATTGATCAAATGCCCATTGGAGGATATATCATCGCCGACAATGTGCTCTGGAGTGGTAAAATACTCGATTCGGAAGAAATTAAAAATGATCCTGACACCCGTGCTTTGGCAGAATTCAACAAATACGTCATGAATGATCAGCGCGTGGAAAATGTGCTCTTTCCTATTCGGGATGGCCTGATGCTTATCAGAAAAATTAAAAATGAATGACCAAAATGATTGATCTTAGAAGCGATACGGTTACCAAACCCACGCCGGAAATGTTACACGCCATGATGCAGGCCGAGGTGGGTGATGACGTATTTGGCGAAGACCCAACTATAAATGCGCTTCAGGAGAAAGCTGCCACTATTTTTGGCCATGAGGCTGGCCTGTTTTGCCCATCCGGGACGATGACCAATCAAATTGCCATTCAGGTCCACACCCGACCTGGCGATGAGGTAATCTGCCACGAGTCATCCCATGTATACAACTATGAAGGCGGAGGAATTTCCCGGAATGCACTGGCAAGTGTCAAACTTGTCCGAAATGAAAATTACACCATGTCCGGGGAGGAGGTCGACAATCTGGTAAATGCGGATCACGACTGGCTGGCGCGAACGTCACTCGTCGTAGCTGAAGATACGTCAAACCGTGGAGGAGGAAAATGTTATTCGCTTGATCAACTCACTGAACTATCGAAGTATTGCCGATCAAAACAACTTGCTTTTCACCTCGATGGCGCAAGGGTATTCAATGCCATCGCGCGACAGGGTCACGACTCTAAACAATATGGCAAACTTTTCGACAGCATTTCTATTTGTTTGTCCAAAGGATTGGGAACGCCGGTCGGTTCCGTACTAATCGGATCAAAAGCATTTATAAAAGAAGCCCGCCGCGTGAGGAAGGTAATGGGAGGTGGTATGCGTCAGGCCGGATATTTGGCGGCAGCCGGAATCTATGCGCTTGATCACAACATCGGGCGAATTGAGGATGATCACCGACGGGCTTTGACTTTGGCCACCACACTTCAGGGATTAAAAGGTGTAAAATATGTGATTCCTCCTGAAACAAACATTGTCATTTTCGATGTGGAAAATGGTGCTAAAATTTTAGCATTTCTGGAGGAAAAAGGTCTGCGTGCCATTGCCTTTGGCAAAAACCGCATAAGGATGGTTACCCATCTCGACATCAATGATGCAGACATCAGCAGGACCATTGAAATTTTACGAAGCGTGCTGGGTTAATTTTGGAAAACAATCACTTCCACTTTTCTGTCAGCTGGATTGGGAGAAAGACTTTCCTGATCACCCAGAAAACTGACAATTAAACGATTTACAGTAATTCCCTGTTGGACTATATATTCTTTTACTGCCAGGGCGCGGAGTCTTGAAATCCGAGCATTCAATTCCGGATCACCTGTTTTATCCGCATATCCGTTTATAAGCGCTTTGAGAGAAGTATTCATTCGTAATTCCTGGACCGCTTTATTTAGCTGGGCCTGCTGTCCGATCGAAAGGCTGGATTCATTTTTTTCGAAAATAATGGTGATTGCCGGTGCATTGGTTGAAGATGTGGAGCCGGGTACCGGAGCAACTCCCTGTCGTGCTGAAAGCACCTCCCTGATCATTTCACTCATGGCTTTTACCTCATCGCGCACAGCCTCACCTGATCGATCATTCCGAATCTCATTGATTTGATTTTGCAGATCTTCAAAACGATATCCATAATTTTCGAGAATTTTATTGTTCTTCTCAAGCAGTTCTACAATCTGAGCAGAATAAGGATCAGACTTGCGGTTCCTGCCTTTTTGAGACGCGAATGATTGCTCGTTCAAATTAGGCTTCACACCCGCGAGGTTGTCGGCCAGCCGGGGAACTGGCTGGAGCTGAAAAATGAACTCATCCAAAAGAGGAGATGTACTTTCAGGAGATTCTGAATCAACCGTTGAATTTGAAATGTCGGGTTTTCCCAAATATTTATCGATAAAAACACTCGCCTCCTGCTCCGCCGCCACCTTGATTTCATACACCATTCGTTGAAAGGCATACAAATTCATCGTTCCGTTTTCGGGCTCTGATAATTCCATCGAACCTGTTTTCAGACGTAACCCCTCCAACTTTTTTATGGCGGCGACTTTCGCAATAAAAGCTGGAGAAAAAGATTTAAACTCTTCGTGAAACGGATGATCGTGAATCCAGATCGCGTTGCGAACAATGGCACTGGCCGACTTATTAAATTCAGTGGCTCCTTCCACAGCCACCACTTTCCCTTTATCGCTGTAGTATTGATTGTCAATATAAGATCGCAATCCATAACTAATCATCTGATTCAGCTGGTTTCGTGGGCCGCTTTGCAAAGGCACAAATTCATTCACCACGTAGGTGTGTTGACTCACTTTCGATAAAACAAACCGATCCTCTTCGACTTCATCGCGGGCGACAGGGTAATTATTGATGATAGTTATGTCCTGACAGAAAACATCCGTTTGGGTCAAAAACAATACCAACAAAAGAAATTTTAGCACCAACTGAGAAAAATTGCCCACGAACCGGAAAAAACCAATCAAGCAAATTAATGAAAGTTCTTAACCAATTCATAATATGGGGCCATGTATTTTTCAGCTATATGTTGAAAACTGCGGAAGGACCGGACGAATAAAGCCAACACTGAAAGGGAAAGTTCCGAAAACTTACGACAGTCGACCCATGCAAGTCACTTCACAAATTTTATTAACAATGTGCATTGGTGTAAATAAAACACTATGCACGAAGGCAACCGCAGAAATCGCCCTCCGTCTTAAAAACAGAATCCCACCCTTACGACGATATAGTCAAAAGGGTTTCAAAAAAAAATTATGAGCCGCATTACTGAATTTGCAGACACCACGTTCAACTCGCTCTACGCATCACTTGGAGACGGGCTCTTTTTTCTGGTCGGCATATTTACCCTCATCGCCATTGTGGCACAATGGAGGCTTTATGAAAAGGCCAACCAGCCTGGAATAGCGAGCATCGTACCTATCTGGAACTTTATCGTATTCCTGCGCATTGTGGGCAGACCAGCCAGTCATATCTTTCTGTTTCTTATTCCGGTATATGGCCAGCTTTATCTCATTCCCAAGGTTTACATCGAATTGTGTAACAGTTTCGGCAAAAACACCATCGTCGATTATGTAATGGTAATTGTTTTCAACGCATTTTATGTGTTGAATCTGGGACTGTCATACGACGCGGA
>JBGTLS010000390.1:0-3086 GCA_041744015.1 Cryomorpha sp.
AGGCCGGAGTTTATACGCTTTATGTCGATTTAGCCGGGTGTATATCTGAAACAACTTCATTCTCCGTAAACGTCAATATCAATCCAGTCATCACACTGGCTGCTGACGTAACGCTTTGCACAGGTGAAGAAACGGAGATAGAAGGCCCGGCGGGATTTGCATCATACCTCTGGAGCAACGGCGAAACCACGCAAAACATTACTGCCGGAGCGGGCACTTACCAACTAACCGTCGCCGACCCGCTGGGATGTTCCGGATCTGCAAGCACCCAAATATTTGAAAATGCACCGGTGGCCAATTTCAATATCTCGCCTGCTGGCCCGGTGTCTCCTGGTACCCTGGTCAATTTCACCAACACGAGTACAATTGGCGCCGCGCCAATCAACATCTGGCTTTGGCAATATGGAGACGGAGGAAGTTCGGCCAATGAGAATACATCGCGGCAATTTGAAACGGCAGGTGTTTTTACTGTAAGCCTGCAGGTGATTGATGAATTGGGATGTACTTCATCCATTGCCAAAGAGGTAATCGTGCGGTTTAATTTTCAAATTCCGGAAGGTTTTTCTCCAAACGGAGATGGGCGGAATGATGTATTCGAAATTCTCGGACTCGAAGGTTTGTCAGGTACCACGGTGCAGATTTTTAACCGTTGGGGCGCCATGATTTTTGAGAGCAACGACTACCGCCCTGGAAATTTCTGGGATGGAAAAGAAAGCCCGGTGGGCACCTATTTTTACATCATCACCTTGCCGGACGATCAGGTGCTGAAAGGGAATCTGACCCTGGCGAGATAATCCTACGTCGAGCCTGTTTCGATGGGTTAAAATTTGAAGAAATTTCTATTATCGTATTGTGCCGCACTCCGTGCGGGTGACATTGTAGTGTGCTTATAACCCAACGCTCCGCGTTGGGTTAAGCATAGTTGAGCACTCCGTGCTCTATATGCTCTGTAAAAAACATCTAGCTGAGCGGTTAACTTACGAACTCTAAAATACCGGCGTGGATTGCCACACCATGCTTAACCCCATACCCGTGCTTAGGGGGTCAGGACCTATATAGGGTCTGATAGAATTTTAATGGGGCAAATACTTTCTAACCAAACCAAAGAGAAAGGTTCCGAATACGGCGGAAGCTATCACAACAATGAAGACCAAATATCCATATCCAAAATTGACGACCATTGGTCCCGGACAGGCTCCCGTGAGCGCCCATCCCATGCCGAATATTGTTCCGCCAAGGATATAGCGCTTCCATGTTTTTTCTTTGGATGCAAAGGTGATCGGCTCGCCCTTAAAATCTTTTAAATTGAACTTTTTAATGATGGCCACCGCCACCAGGCCTAATGTGACAGCTGTTCCGATGATTCCATACATATGAAATGACTGAAACCGGAACATCTCCTGAATTCTGTACCAGGAAATGGCTTCTGACTTGGTCATAACAACACCAAACAAAATACCAACGAGAATATATTTAATCGCTTTCATGAATAAAGGATTATCAAAATTTACAATCAGCTTAATAAAAATGGAAGCAAAATATAGGTTGCGAAAAGTCCACCAATAAAAAATCCAATGACTGCCACAAGCGAAGGCAACTGCATATTGCTAAGTCCACTGATGGCGTGACCTGAAGTACAACCACCTGCATAGCGCGACCCGAATCCAACCAAAATTCCACCACCCACCATTAAAATCCATCCATATATGGTGCCCAATGATTCCCAACCAAAAATTTCCAAAGGCTGCATTCCCTGGGGTGCACCAATTCCCAACATGGCCAGATCATCAATTGTGGCTTGGGAAATCTGCACATGTTCATCGCTACCAAGCCATGTGGAACCGATTGTACCGCCGAGAATGGCTCCTAAGAGAAAAAGCAAATTCCAACGTTCCTGTTTCCAGTTAAATTCAGAAAAAACCTGATTTGCTGAAGGACTTATAATGGAACAGATGGTCCTGAAATTAGAAGAAAATCCAAAGGATTTTCCAAAATAAATCAACAGAACCATTACAAAAGCAATAATGGCCCCGGAAGTATACCAGGGCCATGGTGACCTAATCAGTTCCATCATATTTATTCTTCGTCAAATTCTACACTTCCACTCTTTTTTGTGCAACCGCTATTTCAAATCTGTTCAAATAACCAAAATTAGAGGTTTATGTTTTATTCCAGCTTCAGTATTCCGCTTACTATTTCCCGGAAATCTTCCGCTGGAATTTACCACGCTATTTCAACGTAGACGGACAAACATAGTTGGTGGTCGGCACGCCTTTTTCAGCAATGGGCTTGAATCCACCTTCCACATTCACGATATTTTCAACCCCGCGTGATTTTAAAATGGAGGAAGCGATCATCGATCGGTAGCCGCCCGCGCAGTGCAGGTACTGGGTTTCGTCCCGGTTAAATTCAGCCATGTTTTCATTGATAAAATCCAATGGCAGATTTTCAGCACCTTCGATGTGTTCAGATTCGTATTCACCCGGCTTTCGCACATCGATCACCAGGGGTTTCTCCGCATCGTACTTTTTGGCAAATTCTTCCGGAGAAATACTTTCGATGGTATCCATTTCTTTTCCGGCTTTTTGCCATGCGGGAAATCCCCCTTCGAGAAATCCGATGGCGTGGTCGTAACCCACGCGTGCCAGCCGGGTCACCACCTCTTCTTCCCTGCCTTCGTCGGCGATGATGAGAATTTTCTGTTTGATATCCGGAATAAGTGCGCCCACCCACGGTGCAAAACCGCCATCAATCCCGATGAAAATGGAATTCGGAATAAAACCTTTGTTAAATGTGTTCTGGTGGCGGGTATCGAGCATCAAAGCACCTGTTTCATTTGCGGCCGCTTCAAAGGCATCTGGTGAAAGTGCCTGCATTCCGCGGTCCATTACATCGCTGATACTGTCGTAACCCTCCTTGTTCATTTTCACATTTTTCGGGAAATACGAGGGTGGCGGCATCAGGCCTGATGTCACTTCGTTCACAAATTCCTCTTTGCTCATATCCGCACGCAGGGCGTAATTGGTGGCTTTCTCCTCCCCCACGCTTCCGACAGTCTCTTTGCGCATGCTTTTGCCGCAGGCTGA
>JBGTLS010000391.1:0-17338 GCA_041744015.1 Cryomorpha sp.
AATTTGCCAAACAGGTTCAGGACCAGATGCGGACACGTGTCGGGAGGGAAGATCGCGGAGTGAAACAGGCTCCTTTTTGGGTTATTTCGTTCACCACAATGCCAAGTGTGCTTATCGAACTCGGATTTTTAACAAATAAAGAAGACGAAGATTTTTTAAATAGCACCACTGGTCAGGATTATGTCGCCTCTGCAATTTACCGCGCATTTAAGGAATACAAAACCGAAATGGACGTCCTCAATTCGGCGCTTCAGGAAATTAATCCGGTGGTTGCCGCATCATTAGAGAAACCATCCAGTCCATCTTTGAGTACAACTGGTATCGTGTTTAAGGTACAACTCGTATCCTCGTCAAACTCTGTTGCGTTGAAGCCAGAAAACTTTAACGGACTGAATGGTGTCACAGAATACCGTGATGGCAATTTGTATAAGTATCTTTGGGGCGAAGCTTCCGATTATGAAGAAGCAAAAAATCTTCAGAAGAATGTGCGAAAGACGGGCTATAAAGGCGCTTTTATCGTGGCATTCGACGGAGAAAACAAACGCATGGCACTGGAAGAGGCTCTCAAACAAATGCCTGGTAATTAGTATAGAACGTGAAAATTCGCAGAGAAACCAAAATAGGAATTGTCGTAGTGATGGCAGCAGCGCTCATCTACTTCGGTTTAAACTTTTTAAAGGGCGTCAATATTTTTAAAACTCCCACTATTTATTACGGGATGTATGAAAAAGTGAATGGCCTTCAGACCTCTAATCCTGTGATTCTGAATGGATTCAAAATCGGTCAGGTGAAATCGATTGAAATGTCCAAAACCCAGAGAGGAAGGCTCACGGTGGAGATGTTGATTTATGAGGATGTGGATATACCGAAAGATTCCAAAGCCGTTTTACGTAGTGCTGACCTGCTTGGCTCCATGCAGGTGCAAATTCAGCTGGGACGAAGTCTGGAACTTGCTCAAACCGGAGATACGCTAACGCCCGATATTGAAGCTGACCTTGTAGACGAAGTGAATGCCCAAATTGCGCCAATTAAAAGAAAAGCGGAAGGTTTGATTTCTTCTGTCGATTCAGTTATCCGTGTTATTGAGGCAATACTGAACGCAGATTCTCAACAAAATTTGATTGAGAGTTTTACCGGTATTAACAACGCCATCGCCAGTTTGCAACGCACTGCATTTCAGGTAGATACTCTTGTACGAGATGAACGCCAAAAAATCAGCGCCATTTTTGCCAATGTTCAGAAACTAACGAAAGTGCTTAGTGACAACGGAGACCAACTGAGCAACATCATCCAAAATTTCTCTCAGATCAGTGACACTTTGGCGAAAGCCGATATTGCCCAAACCATTGTCAATGCCAATGCCGCACTGGCCGATGTCTCTAAGGTAGTGGAGAAAATCAACTCGGGAGAAGGTAGTTTGGGAATGTTGATCAACAACCCGGAAATGTACAACCGGCTCGAAGCAGCCTCGAAAAATCTCGACCTGCTCACTGAAGATATTCGAATCAATCCGAACAGGTATGTGCACTTTTCTGTTTTTGGGAGGAAAAATAAAAATGTGGAACTTTCCAAAGCCGAATTGGAAGAGCTGAAGGAATATGTAAAATCACAGGAAGGAGAATAAAATCGCATGGGCATAGACAACATCATTTTTCTCATATTACTACTGACCATTTCAGGAATTTTCGCGTTCCAAATCAGAAAAATACGACGGAATATTTTGTTGGGCCGCGATATCGACCGCAGTGACAATAAAGGTGAGCGCCTGGCTGTGATGACCCGGGTGGCCCTGGGTCAGTCAAAAATGGTGTCCCGTCCCCTATCCGGCATTATGCATATTCTGATCTATGTGGGCTTTGTGATTATCAATATTGAAGTACTCGAAATCGTGATCGATGGCATTTTCGGAACCCACCGGATTTTCGCTTTTCTAGGTGGTTTTTACAGTGTGCTTATTGCTTCTTTTGAAATTCTCGCAGCCCTGGTGCTTCTCGCCTGTATCGTTTTTTTGGTCCGTCGTTATTCCAGACAGGTTCCGCGGTTTCGCATGCGTGAATTGTTGGGCTGGCCGCGAAATGATGCCTATATTATCTTATGGATTGAAGTATCTCTGATGACTGCATTTCTCACAATGAATGGTGCGGACTATCTTTTGCAACAGCGCGGCACACCACATTATCCGGTCGCCGGTTCATTTCCCGTAAGTAGTCTGCTGGCTCCTGTGTTGGACGGTTTTTCGTCTGGTACCCTGATGATGATCGAGCGTATTGCCTGGTGGTATCACATTGTGGGTATCCTCCTGTTTTTGATCTATCTCCCCATTTCAAAACATTTTCACATCCTGCTTTCTTTTCCCAATGTATATTTCTCCAACCTGAATCCGAAAGGCAGGTTTACCAATATGGACAAGGTGACAGCCGAAGTAAAGCTCATGATGGATCCTTCCGCTGACCCCTATGCGGCACCAGCTGAAGGCGAGCCCGAAGAGGCACCGGAGAAATTTGGCGCCCGGGATGTGCAGGATCTCACCTGGAAAAACCTAATGGACGCTTACTCCTGCACGGAGTGCGGACGGTGTTCCGCCAATTGTCCTGCGAGCCTTACCGGCAAATTGCTTTCGCCGAGGAAAATCATGATGGACACGCGGGACAGGCTGGAAGAAGTAGGTCGGAATATTGACAAACATGGTCCGGGTCACGATGATGGTAAGGCTTTGCTTGGCGATTATATCCTGGAAGAAGAACTGTGGGCATGCACAACCTGCAATGCCTGTGTGGATGCCTGTCCGGTAAATATCGATCCCTTGTCGATCATTGTCGATCTGCGTCGATATCTCGTTATGGAGGAATCCAAATCGCCGACCGAACTCAATGGCATGTACACCAACATCGAAAACAATGGAGCTCCATGGGCGTTTCCGCAGGCAGACCGCCTGAAGTGGGCAGATGAAATGTAAAACTAATTCAGGACAAAAATCCAGATGAGCGAACCAGTAAAAGTACCTACAATGGCTGAAATGATGGCGGCAGGCGAAGTTCCTGAAGTATTATTTTGGGTGGGATGTTCCGGAAGTTTTGACGACAGGGCAAAAAAAATCACGAAGGCCATTGTCAAAATTCTTCATAAAGCCCAGGTGAAATTTGCCGTTCTCGGGTCTGAAGAAAGCTGCACCGGCGATCCGGCCAAACGCGCAGGCAACGAATTTCTTTTTCAGATGCAGGCGATGATGAACATTCAGGTGCTCGACGGATATGAAATCAAAAAAATCGTCACCGGCTGCCCGCACTGTTTCAATACCATCAAAAACGAATACCCGGCATTGGGCGGCAATTACGAAGTACTTCACCATACCCAGTTCATTCAATCGCTGATCAACGAAGGCAAACTTACGATGGCTGGTGGTGGGGTTTTCAAAGGAAAACGAATCACATTTCACGATCCGTGCTATTTGGGTCGGGGCAATGATATTTACGAAGCTCCCCGGGAATTGCTGGAATCGCTCGATGCCGAATTGGTTGAAATGAAACGATGCAAAAGCAAAGGACTGTGCTGCGGAGCCGGCGGAGCACAAATGTTCAAGGAAGCTGAACCGGGCAAAAAAGAAGTCAACATCGAACGCACAGAAGAAGCGCTTGCGCTCACACCACACATAATTGCCACCGGATGTCCGTTTTGCAATACGATGATGACCGATGGCGTAAAAAACTTCAATAAAGAAGGCGAAACACAAGTTTTGGACATCGCCGAACTCATCTCTCAGGCAAACGACCTATAATGGAAACTTCCAGCATTCCCCATATCGCACTACCAGATCATGTAGGCCCTGCCTCAAAAGTTTGGATCTACCAGGCCAACAGGAATTTCTCGAAAGAAGAACTGCGCCAATTACATCCCATTTGTGCAGATTTTGCAACTTCATGGCAGGCGCACGGTACGAATCTTTTGGCTGCTTATGCCATATACTTCGATCGTTTCCTTTGCCTTTTTGCAGACGAATCCCGACAGAGTGCCACCGGATGTTCCATTGACAGTTCGGTGAGATTCCTTCAGGAAATTGAGAAAAAATTCCAGATATCCCTTTTGGATCGCAGAGGTGTGGCTTATTTTCAAAATGAAGATTTAAAAACAATTGACTTTTCCGAATTGGGTGATCTTTACCGATCCGGAAAAATCAACGACGACACACCTGTTTTTAACAACCTCGTAACCACCAAAGCCGAAATGGAAATAGAGTGGATAGTGCCTCTCACGAAAAGCTGGCACCACCGCATGATTTCTTAATATTTTTTTCTCAGGGAGTATCTTTCTGATCAAAAGAAAATTTTGCCATCTTTAGGCATGATTTTCAGACATTCCCTCATTTTCAGCCTGGCAGCGATACTGCCCGTTTCACTATCCGCACAAATAATGAGTCCGGCACTGGATGATATCCTCGGCAATCGCAATCTCGCAGGCATGGCCGTGGGCGTGAGCTGTGGAGGAGAAATCCAGGAAACCTACTACGGTGGCTTTTCACACCTCCCCACGCAAACTCCCCTGACGGGCGATCGCTATTTCCGCATCGCATCCATCTCAAAATCTTTTACTGCCGCGGGAATACTCCAGTTATATGAAGATGGCTTATTCGAATTGGATGATGATATCAGCGAGGCGCTCGGTTACACTGTCGTAAATCCGCTTTTTCCAAATACCCCGATTACTTACCGCATGCTCCTGAGCCATACTTCTTCACTTCAGGATGGCAGCGGATATGGTAGTTTTTTAGGGGCTACACTTAATCAATCACCTATACCCAATATCTCTGAAGTTCTTTTGCCATCAGGTGCTTTTTTTACACCCAACATGTGGCGCCTGGAATTGCCGGGGACATTTTTTGCATACAGCAATCTGAACTATGGCCTTCTCGGCACCCTGATAGAAAAGCACAGTGGTGTGCGGTTTGATCAGTATATGCGCGACAATGTGCTTATCCCACTCGGGAGCTCCGGTAGTTTTAACATCGACGATATTGTTGATATTGAAAATGTCGCGACGCTGTACCGCGATGCGATCCCCCAACTCGACAACTACAACGGCGTTGCTCCACCCCCATTTGACGGAAGTGCATATGTACCAGGAACCAATGGCTCCCGGTTCGGACCACAAGGGGGATTGCGATGCACGCTCGAAGACCTGCTCGCTTTCGGAAATATGCTTTTGCAAAATGGCACGTATAACGGAAATCATATTCTCGACAGTGCCACTGTGGCATTGATGCTTTCACCTCAGTGGACTTTTAATGGGTCCAATGGCGACAATTATTTCGGACTCTTCAGGAGCTGGGGGCTCGGAATTCACCGTGCGCTGGGAGGTCAAAATGGGGATGCAGTTTTTGCGAATATCGTCATGTCTGGCCATCCGGGAGAAGCCTACGGATTGATCAGTGATCTGTATATCCATCCGGAATCAGGTCTGGCACTTGCCTTCCTCACCAATGGATATACAAGCGGAGGTGGGTATGCCTTTGGGCAAAACAGCACGTTTTACCGTGTTGAAGAAGAAGTATTTCAAACGATTTATGACAATTGGTGGGAGACCTGTGCCCTCATATCGCCTACCCGAAATCTTCGCTCAGCTCAGTCCGCGTGTGACAAAATACAATTCAATTCTGCGACAGGAGCGGTCAATACCCAAAATCAATTGGGCGAGGCCACTTTGTACAATCTCCAGGGGATGTCGATCTGGAAAAAACCACTCGATGGTTCAGAATTGGTGATCGCAGAAAGTGAGGGAATTTATATTCTCGGAATATCTGATGGAAGAACTAACTGTATGCTCAAAGTTTTTAAGTCTGCCCAGTAATCGTTCGGTATCTTAGGGGCAAGGCATCGCATCTACATTTTTCTGCGAAATCAAATCCCCGGAATCAATATTCAGACAGACCAGCTTTCCAAATCCTGGAAAATCAGCTCGCACACAGGCATTGTCAATGCAGATATTTCGCGCCCCGATTTGAATGCTGTTTTTGATGGCACTGTACTCTACGGGCACGTGTCCGTGAATGATTTGTTTGTTTTTGTACTTCTTTTCGTCGTACCGGAATTCGCGGATCCAGATCATATCTTTCCAGAAATTCAATGGATTTTTCTGAGCTGTATCAAATCCGGCGTGAACCAGAAAAGCCTTTTCGGTTTCGTAATAAAAAGGCAAAATTCCGAAAAAATGGTCTACAGATGGAAAAAGTTCACCGTCATTCCTGAGCAGGTGGCCGGCATTCTGCCTTGCGGCAAAAAGGTGGAGCCGACGCCAGTTTTCGCGGTTGTAATTGAGAAAAAGTTGTTCGTGGTTGCCGCGTAGTGGAAAAACCTGATACCCATCCACAAGCAACTTCCAAATCCGCTGTACAACCATCAGAGAATATGGCCCGCGATCGATCATATCGCCAAGGATAAACAGCTGATCATCGCGGGTGAGCGCTATTTTTTGAAGGAGCTTGTTAAAAGTTTGATAACATCCGTGAATGTCGGATATGGCCAATCTCCGGCCTGTGGATTTTTTTATAAAATAAGCCTTGCCCCGGCTGTCAATAGGAGCACCCAATAAAAAGTTCAGGTTGGCTTCCGCCAAGTGCGATTCTTCCCCCACCCTTAATCGTTCTTTAAATGCAAATCGATATAACCCAGCACCTTCTCAATGAGATGGACGCGATCTTTTCCTCTTACGTTGTGTGCGTGGCCGGGATACAAGAAAAAATCCATTTGTTTCCCGGCATCCACAAAGGCTTTGATCAGTGAGAAGGAGTGTTGAGGCACCACCACATCGTCATTGAGTCCGTGAATAAGGAGCAATTTTCCCTCTAGATTTTCTACATAATTTTTCAGATCGCTTTGGGCATAACCCTCCGGATTCTGTTCCGGCGTATCCATATATCGCTCGGTGTACATCACTTCGTACATGCTCCAATCGGTCACCGGGCCACCCGCCACACCTACCTGAAAAACCCCCGGATGGTGCAGCATCAGTGAGGTGGTCAAAAAACCACCGAAACTCCAACCGTGCACAGCCATGCGATCCGCATCCACATAAGGCAATGATTTAAGATATTCCACACCCGTCAACTGATCGGCCATTTCAGCCTTACCAAGCTGCCGGAAAGTGGATTGTTCAAATTCAAGACCCCGACCCGATGAGCCTCGACCATCCACGCTAAACACGATATATCCGCGGTTGGCCGCATGGAACATCCATAATGGTGCGCCTCCACCAAAAGTTCCGGTGACAAGTTGCAAATGCGAACCACCGTAGAGATATACGATCACCGGATATTTTTTTGCCGGATCAAAATTGAATGGTTTGATAACCCGCCCCTGCAATTCAATTCCTCCTTCGCCTTTTAATACGGGGAATTCCACTTCGCCAATTTCATAATCATCCAATGGATTGGAAGCTTCGAGCAGGGTCACTCCTTCTTTGCCATTGGATTTCGCCAAATAGACGCGGTTGACCAAGTTTGCTGACTTTTGTTTTAACAGCACCTGATTTCCACCAACCGCCATCGAAGCAGAATAATATCCCTTATTCGGAGTGAGTCGTGTTTTTTTGGCGGAAGCCGTACCAACAGCAAATACTGCCCGATCCATCAAGCCATCTGTGGTCACCACCACCACTTCTCTGCCTTTTGGCGTGAAGCCGACGACGTCTACCACATCAAATGAACCTGAGGTTAATTGTCTGATCAGGGTTCCGTCTGATTTGTACAAATACAAATGGTTGAACCCATCTCGCTTGCTCAACCAGAGAAAGCGGTCATCAAGTCCATCAATAAAAATCACAGGACTTTCCGGTTCGACATATCTTGGGTGCGTTTCCGCAAAAAGTGTCTTAATCAATTTGCCTGAGCTGGCATTGTATGAGTTGAGCTTCATGTCATTTTGATCCCGGTTGATCACGGCGAGGTAGACCACTTTTTCATCAGGCGAAAATGCCAGGTTGGTGAAGTATTGATCTTTCGGACCTTCGGTATCGAGATAAACTACTTTGCGCGATTCCACATGGTAAATACCCACCCGGGCATGATGACTCGGCTGCCCGGCCATGGGATATTTCAAGGATTTAGCCACTGCGGGAATTTGTGTGTAATCGGCGAGAGGATAATTGGTGACAGGAGATTCATCCATCTCGTAAAATCCGAGCTTTTTGCCGGAAGGCGACCAAAACAACCCTTTGGTAATCCCAAACTCTGACCGGTGAATCGCCACCCCGGCCACGACTTCTGAATCGGTATGTGAAGAAACCGCGACAGGGCTGCTACCACTGACCACATAAACATTCTGACCGATGGTGAAAGCCACCCGACCCGATTCGGGATGAAATTCAGCGTTCTCACCTTCAGTTGGCACTGTCGTGAGCAATTCTAATTTTCCGGGATTTTTTGAAAAGGTGTAAAAAGATTTGTTGTGTTGAAAAATGAAAGTGTTTTTGTCTAACCAGGAGATAACCGATAACCGTTTCAGCGGTTTCGCGCCTTCCAGTTCGAGCAAATCACTAATAAATTTAACACCGATGGAATCGAATGTTTCGCCGGAACTGTTGCGCAGAAGGAGGGTTGCGCCGTCTTTTGACAGGTGGGAGAAATTATCGGATTCGACTATCCAGGTGAATCCGCTCAAATCTTCAGCAGCCAGGTTTCCATACTGTTGCAGAACAGCTGTGCTTAAATCAAGCGGCTTTTTAGAAGCTTGGCCTACGCACAAGAAAGCCTGGGCAAAAATCAAAACGACAAGGATCAATCTTTTCATGCAGGACTTCTAATTCGCGCCAAATATAGCCGATCTGGACGAAGAGAAAAATCAGGTTGAAAAGACCTATTTTTGAAATATGAATTTTCCGGACTTTCGGCCGTTGACAGCTTTGACAATAGCGCTCTTTGTGGCTTCAGGAGGGTTTTCTCAGCCTGAATCCCAGGCAATTGAATGGGATGATTTGAAAGATGTGCGCTTCGAACCAGGATTTGATGAAAATTCAGAAACAGCATATGAGCTGCCGGTATTTGGAAACAGCCTGGAAAAACTGGAGGGAACTTCTATTTCCATCACTGGATATGTGATACCGATGGACATCAATCTGAATTATTACGTGGTTAGCGCCTACCCTTTTGCAGCCTGTTTTTTTTGCGGAAGCGCCGGCCCTGAATCGGTTATTGACTTACAACTCACGAAAGAGCACCATTTTAAAAATGATCAAAAGGTCACTTTTTGCGGGGAATTGGTTCTCAACAAAAATTCGTTTTTTGAATTGCCTTTTGCCCTTCGCAATGCGGAGGTGTGCGATTGATCAGGGCGTGTGCTCGAATGTGAAAGCCCGCCGGGTCTGATGACCCTGCATGTCCTGAAGTCTTACGACCATTGTCTTCGGTATGGACGGAAGGTCGGCAAATTTTATTGTATCGCCTTGTTGGGCAAAATACCAATTGGTAACGATCTCGCGGTGTATATCGTAGCTCAAAATTTTAATATTCGACCCCATTTCATTGCGCAGATTGATTTCTACAAGTTGTATTCCCGCATCGTCCTGGGCACCACCTTTGAAAGTGAGCACCGTATTGCTGTCTACCTGAATAATTCCTTCGGAATTGAAGGGTGGACTCGTTTGAAAATGCGAAAAAAGCGGGGCAAGACCTTCCCTGGAAATTGTGAAATACTGCGTTGAATCAATGGAACTGTTGCCGCGTTCATCAACTACCTGTAAAGCGACGGAATAATATCCGGAAAGCGCACTATCTGGGACGAGAAACATATAATTGCGCTCAAAAGAGGTCCCGGAAATATCATCAATTCTGACAAGTCCCCAGGCGCCAAAATTTTTTGCGAAAGCATTTCTAACCCGCAATCTCACCTGATTGAGATCCTCATTGTCGCTTAATTCAACACTGATATTCAACGACTCTCCGGACGAAACAATTGGATTTGATATCTCAAAACGTTTGATTTCCGGCCTGACTGAGTCATTCGAAATTCTTTCGCAGCCCATCAGAAAAGAACAAATGAAAAATAAAACGCACGCTCTTTGAACCATGTGCTAAAAGTACAAAAAGCGGGCGCGATATTTTATTGAGCTACGAATTGAAACTGTACTTCAATATCAGTTTCTCCTCCTGCCACAGAGGGATTATCAATCGCAATTCCTTCAGCAGTTTTATTCAGTTCATGCAAAAGTGTAATCGTTACAGAACCTGCGCCCTCCGTGGCATCGGTCACATTCCAGAAAGTGCGCAGTCCCACCGGGTTCCCATTCCCGTCCGTGTCGGCATAGGTAATGGTAAGAACATCGCTGGCCGAGCCGTTGGTTACAAAGAAGAATTGGTGTTCATCGTCTTCTTCTTCAATCTCTTCCGTGATATCTTCCACATCATTTGGATTGGATTCATCCAGGACCTCAATGGTGACAACATACGCCAATGGCTGCACAGAAATCACATCCACCACAGGCGCATTGCCACCCGGTCCATCGGGATCAGAATACGTAAAAGTCTGTGGTGCAATTATGCCTTCAGGATCCGTAAACGTGAGGCGAAGTGTGGTAATAACTTCCTCATCACTTACGGGTGGCGTTGGGTTGTCATCATCATCGCCCGAACAGGCAGCAAAGGCAATTGCGGTAAATCCGATCAGGAAAAGTTTAAAGATTTTACTTGTTTTCATCTGTTTTTGGTTTTTAGTTTTTAGTTTTTGGATCGACTGGTTGAACCTGAAGATGACTTCAGAATAAAATTCGGAGCATCAGGGATTGCGGACTGATTCAGGTCCTATGCATTTCATTATGTGAATGTCACATATCATCTTTTTAATTGATTTCCTGATTTTGCAATGTTACTTTTTCATGCCACGTAGTGAGATTCCGTCTGTTTTCCATTTTCCATTCTCAATTCTCAATTCAAAAAATCAACTTATACCTCACCGTCAAATTCGTTCCCATTTCATCAGCAAAATATCTGAACCGGTTCATGTAGTCGCGGTAAGCTTTATTGAGTGCGTTTTCGAGGGTAAGGCTGAGGGTACTTCTCCCTATTTGCACCCCGGCTTCGGCACCAAGTAGAAAATAAGCGTCGGGAGCAGGTGCGAAATCGAAGCTGTTTGGCAACGGGGTATTGGCACCGGCGACCATTATATTTTCGAAAGGATAAAGGCCTGGCTCCCGGTATTGCCGCATGGTATATGATCCGCGTATACCCGCATAAGGCCCATTAAGTCTTCCAATATCGTTGAAAGTGTGTTTGAAAAACCCTTCAAAACGGTGGGCTGGAACTCCGATGAAATACGAATTATCCGAAAGATTTTCTGCCCATACCAGGCTGGCGCGCAGCATTCCGCCAAATGAATTGCCCAGATCGAAATCGTATATCGCATCCACCCCGGTGTAAAGCGCATCGTCCTGCGCGTAGTCGTACCGCGGAAAAGCACCGCGTATGGTGAGTTCGAGTTGGGCAGGATTGAGGTAAATAAAGTCTTTAATGAAATTCGCATAGGCTATTACATGCAGGCGTTGACGAGAACCTGTGAAAAGCCAGCCCAGCGATGTATTATACGAACGCTCGGAACCCAGATCGGGATTGCCCTCTTCAATTCCTCCGGCCCCGTGGTGAAGACCACTGCTGAAGAGTTCGTTTACTGCCGGATTGCGCCATTGGGTTCCGACCGACCAGGTGAATTGGCTGTTTCCATGAGAGCGCCTTACGGCAAAAGCAGTGGCCAATCCCTGAAAATCGACTGTTATTGGATTTTCTTCATTGGCTATGGGTCCAAAAATACGCGCGCTGTACCAGTCATATCGGGCACCGTATTGTAACGTCCATTTTTGAAAAGTGCCCGTTTCTGTCCAGAATGCACCAATTTGCTGGTTTTCGTAATTGGGCATAAACCGGCGGCCCTGATAATTATTGCGCCTGAAAAGTGTCGACCCGCCTATTTTTCCTGTGAATTTCCCCAAACGATGGTGCCAAATGGCTTCCCCAAGGTGGGTGGTAAGTCCATAGTCTAGTTGAGGTCGGGCGAGAGCGGCTTCACTTGGATTTCGGCCCACGTGCAGATCATACTCTTCGCGTGAGTTGTACTGACGCGCGTAAATCAACTCCAGTTTGTGCTGCGTATCCAGATCATAAGCAAAACGGAATTTGGTAAGCTCATGTGAGACTATTTGTCGGGGCCGGTTGATTTCATATGAAAACCCGGTGGTATCTGGCGCGGGGCGTCCGCCGATGGCCAAAGCCAGGTCGGTGAGATTCCCTAAATGTGAATACCGGTAAATTCCCAGTTCCTGGTTGAAGAGGCTGTAAAAAACTTCCGCTTCCCAACGCGTGCCCCGGTATCCGAGGGCGTAGGAAAAATTGTATTCCTCTGTCCCGGTATTGGTGAGCCAGGTGTCGGAAGTGCGCACATTGCCCATCTTTTTGAGCGAACCCTGCACCCGGTAATAAAGGGGAAATTTCTCGTGTAATCTACCGCTGAGCGATCCGGCCATAGATCCGCCTCGGCCATTACTGGAAAGAGCGGTCTGAATCGAGCCTGACATTTTATCATTGGCAAAAATATTCGGTGGCTCCACGAGCAGCACGCCACCAATGGCGTCGGGAGCATACCGCAAGGCATCCACACCTTCAATCACTGCGACCGATTGGGCTATATAACTGTCGATTTCCGGAGCGTGTTCAGAGCCCCAGTATTGACCTTCCTGACGGATACCGTTGTTCATGAGCAGTAGCCGGTTGCTGTGGAGGCCGCGGAACACAGGTTTTGCAATGGCATTGCCTGTTTGAAGCATACGCATACCTGGTAGTTCAGCTGCGAGTTGGGCGATTTGTTTTCCGCTTTGTGCGGAAATGGCGGCTTCACGCATTTCCAGACGGGTCAGGGCAATTTCTTCATTTTTCGCTTCTATGATTTCAAATTCGGCGAGATCGGATTCGCTGTGCGAGAGCAAAATGCTTATGGCAGTATCTCCCTTGAGCACAACACTATAATCTTCCGGAGCGCACCCGACGTGGGTGACCCGAAATGTATAGGAGCCAGCGCAAAGTCCGGTAAATCTAAACGCCCCCAACTGATCGCTTGCCACGGCAAGTTCAGTATTTAAAGCCACAATGGTGGCATAGGATAGCGGTTCACCGGTATTGCGGTCAATGACGAGTCCGTCCAACTCAATATCACACGTATTTTGAGCGAATACATCAAATAAGAGGAATGTGGCGAAAACCACAAAACAGAACTTCAGAAAGTTCATGAAGCAAATCAGTTGAAAAAGTGGAAACTAAAAGGACACGAAGATGATCAGGCCACGGGAGGGCCTCGTGTCGGATGGAGTTTTATTTCCGAATTTTCCGAAAAGGAAGAAGACAAAGCGGTGAGAAACGAACCGGTGAAAACCGATGTAGGGTCTTCGAAGGCGCTGACGGCATAAGCTGTGCTCAGGGTAAATTCAGAACACAGATTGCAGACTTCTTCGGTCGTATCAATACTCAGATTAGCGTCTGAATGATTACAACCGGCGTGGTGATCGGATGCCTCACCTATATGCGCATGCCCGTGATGATCGGCATGGATCAACGCGTGCAAGCCGCTTTCAGCCAGCAAAAAGCTGAACAGGAAAAGCAAACACTGCGCTATATATGGATGAAATTTTTTTGACATCGAAGTGCAAAGGTAACACTCCTGACGCAACCTGGTTGCACTAAGCGCGAGAAAATGTTATAAAGCCTTTAACAGACAGCAATCCACGATCATGGGGAAACAGGGTATAATTATTCCCAATCTCCTAAAAGCCTCCTCATCACAACGATTTGACCGATATGGTAGGCATTGTGATCGGCGATGAGCAGAATTTCCCGCAAGAGATTTTGACCGCTGCCATGTTCAAAAGGAATGTATAGTTCATTTCCTTTTTCGATCAATGAAATCATTTGGGCGCGGTCTGATGTGATTCTATCAAGACAGTCGGTCCATTCCTTTTCGTCGCGGGGAGCTTTGGATACGGGCCAGTAATCATCCGGCCAGGATTTATTTTTGTAATTTGGATTGTTAGAAAAATCAAGAATATCGGCCTGCGCGATTTCGATGTGTTTTACCAGACTCCAGATGGTGTATGGAAGATCGGAAACGGTTTTACCGCGTAGATTTGCCGGCAGGTCAACCAGGGCTGCATCCAGATCTGCATGGGCATTGCTGCTGTTCAGGATTTCGATGAGTTGCTTGCGCAAACTATTTTCAGATGATTCCATAGCTATCAAAGATAAAATCAGCCTGGTTTATTTCAGAAAAAGGGATTCAGATTCTCTTGAACATCACCCAATGCATCCCGATTTTCCCGATCTCAAAAGGCTCCCCAATTTTTTGAAATCCGTGTTTTTCATAAAAAGGTACAGCTACTTCCCTCGCGTTGCACCAGATCACATCCGCACCCGAAGCGCTGTAGTAGATCACTCCAAACGCAATGACTTCAGCGCCGAAACCCATACCCCGCACTTCCGGATGTGATGCCATGCCTCTTAACTGTATCGGGCGTTTCGCCTGAATGGCGGGATGCCCCTTTTCGTAGTACGAGCCGACGGCGCGAATATCACCGATTTCATCCGAAGCAGCAATATGACTCGTTTCAGGATCTTCATCCCCTTCGAAAATACAATCGGCCAGCACTCCTCCCGGGCGCAGAACGAGGAGCCTGAGGGGATATACTTTTTGGGCGGGGACGAAGCCGGAGATGATCATGGATAAAGGCGTAAGAAGTCAGGCGTAAGGTGAAAGTATTAAGGATTGGAGGACATTATTGAATCCCAAAGGTATATGATTTTGCAATAGATGCTACGCGTCATTTCCAATCTGAAGGTGGATTTGGTTTGAAAAATTAATCCAAACAAATAAAGCCATCACACCAATTTTATTGGTTGAACAAATATATGTTGATGGATAAGATCTTCCTTTTATAAACATTTAATTGTACTGAAAAATAAATCCGGTAATATAAGCTTGCCCAATAGTACATTTCTTATAAATTTGATCTGACGATTTTTTTCCCAATCAAAACCAACCCTATGAAAACTAAAAAACTACTGACGCTATTCGGCGTCATTTTCTCCCTTGTAACCGCAAAAGCTCAGTTCTCCAACATTGAAACACTCATGGATTCTGAAGGGGGGCCATCGCTTCAGTTTAAAACTGTATTTGATCTGAATGGTGATGGACACAAAGATATTCTTGGAGCTTACCTGAATGGTGTGTATGTTTACTATCAGGATGCCAACCAGAATTTTATTTATAGCCAAATATTTTCAACACCAAATGACTGGCTGATTAATGATTTGGATTTTGCAGACTTAAACAATGATGGACATTTGGACATGATCGTCACAACGACCAATCCTTACATTTGGCCAATCCCGAATGAAGATAAGCCCGTCTACATTGTTTTGTATAATCCGGTTGCTGATTTGTTTATAACTTCTTACACTTTTCAGAATCCTGCTTCAAATGAAGATGTTGTAGTTGTAACCGGAGACTTTGATCAGGATGGCCATGTCGATTTTGGACTTGAAAATATGGGACATTTAAATGTTTATCTGAACAATGGAACCACGTCAGGATTTCTGGCTCCAGATTTTATTATTTCCGGCATTCCTACAGATGGACAACAATTCAGCTTAACTGGTTATCCCAGTGTCGTGACTGATCTCAATGGCGATGGGATACCAGATATCGCAGTAACCAGAAGCCGATTCACTTATTATTATTCCGGAATTGGAAATGGAAATTTTAATGCCGCAACAATGGTGGATATTAATACAACCGATAATGGAGAATTTTCTTACCAATCCTGTTGGCTATCAGCAGCTGACATTAATAACAATGGGATGAATAATCTCGTGATCAGTTTGAGTGGAAGAGAATTCAATCCGGTTTTACAGGAAATCCAACCTAAAATAACCCGAAAGTGGTATGAAATATCATCATCAGACGTGGTGACAACCCATTTTATTCCAACTTATGAAGGTGATATCAAGGAATCTTATGATTTTGCCCTTTTTGACTTTGACGAAGATGGATATCCTGAGTTTGTAGGTACTAACGACAAAGGAATTAATTACATCAAAAATTTTGCTGCAAATACTGATTCCCTTATAAACATCAACCTTAATTTTAGCAAAAAGGAAATTTCTAAATCTCTTCGGGATATTCAGTTTGTTGATATTTCCGGAAATGGTTATCCGGATATTTTAGTTGGACCGTCTTCTAATCGCGGTGATACTGATTATGACGCTGCGATGAACAAAGTGCCTGTTGGAATTTTTTACAATGAGGGTGATTTGCTTAATCCTGCAAATGCCAATTTCGGTCAGGTTTCTGAAATCGCACAAACATATCAGGCAGTTAATCCCAAAGATGTTCATTTCTATACACCGCTGGTTGCAGACTTCAAAAACAATGGTTCAAAGCAAGTTCTGATCATTAAGCGTCAGGAAAACAACATCAATCTGGTAATGTATGAATATGATGAAGGGAATAATCTCCAGGAAACTGTGCTCAATTCATTTCCGGTAAACGGAATTTTCGATATTAACCCTTCTGTGGGAGATTTCAATGGAGATGGCTATCCCGACCTGGTGGTCACTTTCAGGAGTTTACTTTCAGACGGTTTGAAAGCGGTTCAAAGCCTGAATTCCGGTAACGGAACCTTCAATAATATTTCGAATCCCATAAACCTCCTTGACAATGCAATATTTTATCTTGAGGCTACCACAGCAGATATCAATCAGGATGGTTTTGACGACATGATCATTTCTAAAAAATTGGATGAGGGGAATTACGGACCCTCGGAATTAATCGCTGTATATGGCTCACCGCAGGGACTCAATCCCGCAAATATACCTTCCATTGCTCAGTCACTTTGGAATACGCATATGCTCAATGTTCGATTTGCCGATTTAACCGGCAATGGTCAATTGGAATTGATTGTGGCTTCGAATGGTTCTCTCAATGTTTATCTCCTTTCAGCAGATGGCCATTTCGTTTATAATCGAAGTTTGTTTTTTGGACAGTTAATGAAAGCTTTTGAGCTCGAAGACCTTGATGGGGATGGTGATCTGGACATTGTTACTCCTTCATCGAATGCTCCCGGAATCATTTATCCGCAGAGTTTCAATTATACCATCCGCCGGTACAAAAATGTAAACAATACATTTAGCCTGTTTGATTCCCAGAATGTAACGGGTAAAGGTTTTGAAGGTTATGCAGTCGGCAGTGTGTATGTCAATGGCAATAAGGGAATTTTTTATCAGGCGGGTGATGCACTTAAATTTCAACCTTTGAATGAAAAT
>JBGTLS010000392.1:0-6583 GCA_041744015.1 Cryomorpha sp.
TTGATTTGAATGTCAAAATCATTGAACCAAACCTGAGGAACCACATTGATAACCTGAACTTTTGTAAAATGCTCTGTGGTAACACCACCTTCTTCATTCACCTTGATCTGTACATGGGCTACATAAAGTCCGCTCTTTCCATAACGATGCGACAAATTTCTTTGATTTGCCTGCGCTCCGTCACCGAGGATCCATTTTGCCTGAGAAGTCTGTTGGGGTACGCCTCCATTGAATTGGACCGGAATATTGCCGGATGTTGAATAAGGACCATGGCTGCGGGCCATATCCATACTTGTAAGCTCGTGCATGGAGGTGATGAGCATTTCACCTGCAAATAGCAACCCGGTAGAACTGATTCCAACAGGATTATGAAAATTGGCTTTGACATTTCCGATTTTATCGATGGTGCCCGGCCATGCACCCAAACTGGACAATTTTCCAGATTCATCTTTTGCTACCTGACCTCCAATTTGAGAGGCCACACTTTCAACCACGGCCATGATAATAAGCGCTACAATGACACCCACTACGCCAAAAGTAACAAAGCCGATCAGAGCAGACAGCAGCCAGGCAGCCGCACCCATGCTCACATCCGGATCGCCTAAGAGATTGTGCTTAATTTCCTGGGGGGAAGATCCTGAAGGATCCCAGAACAAAGATACTTTTTGCGAAAAGCTCGCACTCACATTGATGCTTCCCGCAATGGCATCCACAATTGTTACATCACCAAGAATTTCCATATGACCGCTGTTCAACTTCAGGTCAAGCGAATTGAGCCGAACTGTTTTGCCCTCAATTTTCTCTGAAAAGGTATGAGAATTGCCATTTTTCAATGCCGGATACCGCTCATTTCGCTCCTTCAAAAATGCATTTCTCACCTTCTCTTTGCTGGTGGCAATTCCAAAATCTCTACTGGCGGGAATAAAGTTGATCAATGCACCCGGGTTTCCCAGACCCATGTTGTTGATACAAATCGCAAGACAATCTGACAAAGCGTGAGGAACGACATTGTTTATTGGCGTGTCCGTCCCATCAATTTCTTCAATCTGCCATATTTGGATCTGCTTTCTGTGTTCAAGTTCTTTGCGAACCACATCAGCTGCGAATGCTTCGATTTGAGCCAAAGATGGAATATTGACCACCACATCTCCCATGTTTTGCAAAGCAGCAGTAGCGCCAGTTTTAAAACCTGTTTTAATAATTTCGTCAAGATCCATTCCGGCGAAATTCGCTGCGCTTTTATTCGTGTTGTAATTGGCACCTTCTATTCCGGGAGCTGGCGTGAGGTTAACCAATTCCACAGTGGCTGTGCTGAGTTTTGCTGAAACCACGTTGTTGGAAGAATCATAATCTGCCACCATTTCAGCTATTCCAGTCACCCCCATAGGTCCCTGAAGTGAAAATCCGAATGCACCTCCTGTTACATCGTAAAATTTTAAATAACAGGGTATGCTGACTTTTAATTTGTTCGCACCGGAATTGGACACCTGAATTTGCTTTCCCGGTTGACTGGCATCGTCGTAAAACTCAATCCGGCAATTCATGGAGATATTGCCATAAGGCAGTGTGAGCGGAATCGGATCAATAACATGGGGAATTGTCTCATCCTGATATTTCTGATGGATGAATTCTTCCACTGCATTGTTCATCAATGGTGCGATGGGATCTCCGCTTGTGATAGTAATCTCGACTGCATTTGCTGGCAAATTGGTAAAATCAGCCACAATCTCCGTATTGTTTCTCGCGGCCAGTGGCGTTCGAATGCGGGCATCGGCTGTGATATCGAATAGTTTTGCCGATTCAATTGGGGGATTGTCAATTTCGATGTGGACGATGGTGCCGAGTTTGATTAACAATCCGTTCACCGGGGGATCCATTTTCAGGTCCAATTGCTCTTTCGGAATTTGAATATGTCCCTTTTTAATGGCGTAAGGACCGAAATTCAACGGGCCGGGAAAGGACGGACCAGGTATATCGATTTTTTCGGGAATTACACCTTCCGAACTGCTGTCTCCCCCGCTCTTCCAGGCGGCGAGTAAAAGTTGTTTTAATGATGATTCGCGCAACTCGGCCACGACTTCAAATCCTTGTGTATTTGCCATGACATTTAAGATTTAGTGTTTCGGTTGAGTTCGAACGTTACTGATTGCAAAACGCTGTTCGACGCTTTTTGCAAAATCTGGGGAATATCCTCTTCGCTGGCCAGTCTCGGATTTTCCGCTTCCAATTTTCGAATGGTCAACAATGGAGGAATAATGGGATCCAGCGCAGCATAAACTTCAAGGGGATCCCGGTAATTGCCATTGACTATTACCGGACTTTCGCCGAGAATTTTTTCCACTTCCTGAAGTGACGGAATTGCTGGTTTTTTCTTTGAGGTCTTGCCCGTAGCCGTTTTTTCGTCTCCGCCCCTGCTATCAGACAAACATTTACAGACAATGGATGAAAGCTTCTTTCGATCTCTGAGTGAAAAATCCTCTTTGGATCTGTTCACAATTTCACTTTCCGCTTTCTCGTATTCCTCTTTGCCTTCCGGTCCAAAGCGGATCAGTGTTTCGATTTGCTCTTCGGCTTCTACTGTGAACTGATATCCAATTTTCCTGAGAGCCAAAATAGGATTGGCCAATGCCAAAACCGTTATTTCCTGATTGTTGCCGTACTCTTCAATAATTTTTGGCATTTTCAATTGAAGATCTTTGACGGAAGAAATCGTCTTTTGATTTTTCATAATGTGGACATTTTTCATTCCCACGTCAACATATGAACCAATAGCACGGAGAATTTAAAAGCTGGTATCAGATCATTTTGGAGAGGGAATTAGCGGTGGTCATAGATGGTTAGTTTTTTCTTGGGGATTTCATTAACAGCAGTTTAATGCTTGCTAAAGGGAGAACAAAATAGGAATTGAACTCCGATTTTCCAAAGGTTTTTATTACCTTTCTTGAAAATCGAAAGGTTATGCGGTTTGTAACGCGTGAGAATTTTGATACGGATGTTGTAATTGCAGGAGGTGGACCCGCTGGAGCTGCCTGCGGATTTTACCTCGCAAAAGCGGGGTGTAGGGTAATAATCATTGATTTTCAATCATTTCCAAGAGATAAAGTTTGTGGAGATTTTGTCGGGCCCGTGGCGATTAATGAAATGCAGCGCATGGGTTTTTCCGATATGGAAGAACTCTCTGCCAAACATTTGGTCAATAAAGCTGCCGTATTTTTGGATGGCAGAGAGCTCATTGTAAAAGATATTCCGGCCATTGAAGGTTTGCCTGCACATGGTCGCGTAATACCGAGAGAAGACCTGGATCATTTGATTTTGGAGAAAGCAAAAGAAGCAGGTGTAAAAGTCCTGACGCCATACAGACTGAAAAACTTTACTGTTTATGAAAACGCGGTCATCATCAATGCATCGCACAAGGGGAAGGATGTTTTTTTAACTGGTCGCATTTTAATCGGTGCAGACGGGAGCAGCAGTACCGTGGCGCGCATCATGCACGGAGGGAAGCCAGATCCTGAGAACCGGATTCTGGCGGTCAGGGCGTATTTCGACGACATCCACTGCGTGCCCCATCAGGCTGAGCTCTATTTTTCAAGTAAAAGTTTTCCGGGTTACTACTGGTTTTTTCCGATATCAGCCACATCGGCCAATGTGGGGGTTGGAATGGTTTTGGAAAACTTCCCTAAAAATGATGTCAATCTCAAAGAGTTGTTGATGGATTTGGTGCATTCCGACCCGGTACTGAGTCGGAAAATAGGGAATGGCACCTTGCGCGACAAAGTGGTGGGTTGGCCACTCAGCACATACAATCCCAATAAAGCCCTGGTGTCAAATCGGGTGTTGCTCACCGGAGATGCAGCGGGATTGATCAATTCCCTGAATGGCGAAGGAATTCAATACGCTCTGCTAAGCGGAAGATGGGCTGCTGAATCTGTAATAAGCTGTCTTGCCAAAAGCGATCTGTCGGGGAGTGCTTTGCGTTTATATGAAAACAAAATCAGAAAAGAGTTGGCTCTCGATATGAGCATTGCCAATCTTGTGATCCAATTCATCCGAAACAAGAATTTGAATTCGTTTTGGCTCCAACTCCTTGCCATAATGAGCATGAGAGCGTCAAAAGATGATGCTTATGCGAATACAGCAGGAGGAATATTGGCTGGACTGGTACCTGCCAAGGATGCTTTGGGGTTCTCGTTTTTGTCAAAATCAGCTTTAGAAGGTGTTTTGACCCTCGTAGATGGAGCAAACCAGCGTGTTCGAAACGGTCCGATGGGAATATTAAGTACGGGCATGTCAATCACATCACAGACGCTCACAATTTTACTAAATGCCATCCATCAAACCGGAGCATATTGGCAGTGGAGCAAGGGTATAGTCAGCAAGGGGAACCACGTAGCGGGTTTTATGCTGGAAGAATACAGCGATAAGATATTGGAGAGAATAATTACTTTTCGCGGTTGATCATGTAGACAATCATGTTTAGGAGGAATTCTTTTTCTTCCGTTTCCGGAAATGATCCAAATATGGTGTAAAATTCTTTCAAAGCAGCACCGGCAAGATTACTCGCAGCCACTTTGCCGTAATGGATACAATCGTATTTGTGCATCAATGTCATAATCCAGGCTGTTTCATCTTCCGAACGCTGAGAACGTTCCTTTCCGAGATATTCCTTCAGGTTTTTTTTTTCAGATTTGTTAGCGCAATGGAGTAACCTGATGAGCATAAGGGTTCTTTTTCCCTCCTGAATATCGCCGCATATCTCTTTACCATATTTGTCTTCATTTCCTAAAAGGTTGAGCAAATCGTCCTGAATCTGGAAGGCAGCACCCAAATAGTATCCGAAACGATTGAAAATGTCCGGATCTATTTTTCCCCTGGTTCCGATTATCGCACCGATGCGTATGGGGTGAATACAAGTGTACCAGCAGGTTTTCTTTAATACCATCCGCAAGTAATCGTCATCATCCAATTGACAGATATTGTCTTTTCGCCATGTGAGTTCAAGCGCCTGTCCTTCCACACTTTCGAGTACCATGTGTTCAATTTCATTAAACACCGACCAACTCAGCTCAGGTCCCAATAATTTCAAGTTTTTCATTAATGGTTGCAAACTGAGCACATTCATGGCATCCCCCACATTAATTGCAATCGGAACACCATACTGAACATGTATGGTAGGTGTGCCTCTTCTGTGCTCGCTTTCGTCTTCGATGTCATCGTGCACCAAAAAACCATTGTGAAAAAGTTCCAGGGCCACGGCAGAATTCATGGCGTGCATTTCATTCCCACCAAAAATCTTACAGGTATTCAGACACAAACCAGGTCGGAAACCTTTTCCTCCCCGCAGTGGATAGATTGGTATCAGATCATACAGGTATTTTCTGGGCTCACGTTGAGGAAGGGATTCAATCAGATACGACATGCTTATATCCCGGTAGGACGCAAGTTTGGATAAAAACTTATCACCAACATCCTCTACACCGGAATTTTTCATTCGGAACGGCTTTCAATTTATATGATGGTGATCATAAGTGTTGCCTTTAGGGATTTCATGCCTTTCCCTTCTACAAAACTGGTATAAGTACCGGGTGATGCTTTGTCGGGAACTGAAATGGCACACTGAATTGTTACTTTTTGGCCAGGAGCCAAAGCAAAGGGATTGGGTTGAAACTTGAGTATTTCGGATTTCAATTGTTTGCCTTCTGAAGAGACGAATGGAGAATTGACAATTTCAATCTGTTCCTGTTGATGTAAATTGTCATTTTGCAAATCCAGGGGAACTGTTATCTGCTGACCAGGACTTAGGGATTGCTGAACCTGAATCAGGGTCAGATTTGAATGTTGCATGGCACGCTCTACTCCATTTTCTGCCTCGCCGTTTTTATCTGTGGTCCTGCGGATACTGATGATTTGACTGGAAACTTTCTCCACATTTGCGGCAGCAATGGTTGCAAAATCTAAAACGAGATCAAAAATATCATGTGCATCTTTTCTAAATCGCTTGATCAACTGCTCGAGCTCACTGTGCGCGAGCGTTCCTTTCCCATTTCTCAATTTCGATACATCCGAATATTTTTCTTCGACCTGCCTGGCCGCTACAATACCTTTGGCAATTTCTTCCTCTAAAATACCCGCGGCTTTGAAAACTATTTTGGAAGCGCTGTTGAGCAAACCGGCTTTGGCTTTTTGGTCATTTTCCTGATGATTGTGGTTGCCATCCTTTTTCTCCGACGTTGCAGATTGAGGTTTGGTTTTTTTTTGGGTGGTGGCCATCCTGTTAGAAATTAGATGATTATTTGAGCGACTTCGGAAATAGAAAAGATTTTCGAAATATCCGGTTAAATTTTATGCAACCGGAGAATCAGGACCACTTCGTTCATCCTTTTTCACATCGGGGATTTTTCCTGTTTCTTCTCTGGAACAACTGAACAGTCGTGTGACTCCCTTTACCAAAATTTCGGCGAAAGGCTGCCCAAATAGATGAATTCCAACACTGTAATTACTTTCTGCGCAAATAGGTTCACATATTTTAATGCACACCGGCAAAGTATCCGGGCGTTGCAGGGCCATGTTCATATTCATGTTGACA
>JBGTLS010000393.1:0-2826 GCA_041744015.1 Cryomorpha sp.
ACGAATGGATACGGATAGCGACTCGCGGGTGGGTGTACCACGAAGTTTTTTTTGCTGTGTGGGCAGGAAAAACGTGATCCAAATCCACGGCCATAAAGGCAAACATAGATTCACGATTCACAAGCGCAGAGATGCCTCGAGCCTCGGCATGAAAATATCGCATGACAATATGAATGCCCCATTTTAATCCATCCAATAACAACCCTCTTCTTCCACCACAGTATGATGCGTTCTCCAGCCATGTTCTTCCTGCACCATTACAAATATGGAACGGTATTCGCCTGTGGCCAATTGGATGTCTATCTCCATGCTTATAATTCCTCCCCCTGCTGAGCAGTATCGTATAAACCGCCAGTTTCCGGAATCGATCGTTTCTGAATACATCCACATTTCATCATTGGAGTAATATTCGCGTACCTGGGCTTCTCCGCGGATGAAAACCTTGTTGTACTGCAGTTGCCAGATGTCGGTGCAGTAATGTCCATTGTTCCAGCACAACATTTTCTTACATACCTGGGGATCGGGATCGCTCAGGTAGAACCGCGCCTGGGTCATTTTCCCGTCTTCGATGAGAAACCACGCAATTTCTTCATTGTTTTCATTGAGATAAATGCGGGTGTTTTCATGGATTTCAACCTTCGGTGGGACAAAATTATTCATTGTATAAACGTAAATAAATAGTTGCGAAATTGGCTATTGGCGTCCGTTTTGTTTTAGGTCGTATTCCTTAAAATTTTGGGTTTGTTTTCAAGAGACCCATCCCCACATCCAACAACATTTCTGAAAACTGAATACCGTTGATGAGCTGGATTTGGTTTTCCATGGCGATGTTTTGCGCCGTTTTATTAAATGAATGGGCAGACGTAATAACCCAGGCTATTTTATTGAAGCCGTCGTCGATGCTATCTTTGTTCGTTTTATACTGTAATATCTGATTGGTTCCCCATTCATCAGCGCCTCCCTTGTGAAATTTGGCCTGGACATAGATGATGAGCTTCAGATTGTGGAAAACGGCAATCATATCGGCGTCCCCTTCTTTTCCACGTTCATTTTTTGCAGGCCTGTAGACCTCATTCGCGCCGGAGGAATTTAAATAGGACAAGATGAGCTTTTCAAATTTAACAGGGTTGAGCTCCTCAATAATCGAATTGAGAACGATAGGGGCTGTTTTTTCTAAAATAACGGGATGGAGGTGAACAGGCTTTTTATTTTCGCTGTTTTCGATGCTTTTCTCCACACTGGCCTTTATATTCATGAGCGATCCATTTGTCTGCCGCATTTTCATCCGGGCTGTTAATTTGGCATCGGCAAATTTTTCACGGGAAATGGCTTTGTGATGGATTTTTATCTTTCTTGCAAAACCGAGATCATAAGGCTTTCCATTTTCGGCTAAAAACAAGCGCCCATCTGTTTTCACGACCTTTTTGGTCCAGGTTTTTAAATCCTGATCATGGGTTTCTCCGATGATCACCGGTCTGTCGTCTAAGATTTCGCAAACATGAAAAGCGCCGTCAATGGGAACGATAACGAGGTCACCTTTTTGGAATTCTTTCAAAAATCGCCATAAACTATGTCTGGAACGCAAAAGTGAGTTCCAGGTTTTTTTGACTTGTTTGTCGAACCAGGATTTGTCATTCGCAAGTACTTTGTCTATTGTCTCGTCGGAGGCAAGGTCGGAAAATCCAATGGTTATATAGCCTTTATCCAGTAATGGATGAGAGAGTTCTGCAACGTGGGAAATGCGGTGTAGCCAATATTTCATGTTGATTTGTTTTTTTTTTATTAGTCGTTCCGAAGCGAAGTAAGGGATTCGGTTCGCCAAATTTTGGCGGGGAGGTTTTTTTATTTTTGAATTGGTGGTGGCTTACGTTAGGGGCGCTGGCCGCTCGTGCATGTGTGAGGGGGGTGATTTTAATTCTTGAAATCAAAAGGGTTCAGAAATATTCGATCGCTTTGGTAGAGATCGGAAGCTATTGACTTCAAAACGCAGTGGTATTCGATTAAAAACGCTATTTTTATCTTTCTAACCAAAGCCTCATGAACAACCAATCTTTACACTCTAGAAATCTTTTTACATTACAATTTGCAGCTCTCGCAATAGGATTATCTCTATGCAATGGTAAAATGGAAGCCCAACCATGCAATGTATCGGGTGGTATCCTGGCGACCAGCAGCACCACGAACAACGTATGCCTCAATGACGGCGACAGTCATCCATTTCAGCTCACAGTGGCGGGCAATGATGGCATCGGGCGTTTTGGTTTGGCGGAAGCCGGCACAGGAAACGTAGTGGCTGTGAATACCTCCGGACTTTTTGATATGACCAATTATCCTCCCGGAAATTATCAGGCCGGACATGTATCCGTTGGGGAAATTTCCACGCTTTCAGGGGTGACCAATATCAATCAATTGATGGGGTGTTATGCACTGAGCAATGTGATACCTATTACAAGCATTTTTGTTCATGGCGGAAGTATTGCAGCCCTGGGTTCCACCAATATTTCCGGCGGCTCTTTGGCGTTTGAAGTAACGGGCGCTTCCGGCCCGAATCAGCGCTGGGCTTTACTCAATCAGCAGGGAAGTGAGATTCTGACGGTGCAAACTGAAGGGGTATTTGATTTTGACGATTATCCGGATGGAACATACCGGGTGGCGCATGGCGCTTTCGGGCCTGGGATTAATCTGAATAACATTGACCCACAAAATCTGGAAGGGTGTATTGATGCCTCGAATTTGGTAACGGTGGTGAAGGCTTCAGGTCCGGTTTTAGGCCCCGGAGAAGTTTACAATCCTGTGACTGGAAGGATATGGATGGACAGGAATTTA
>JBGTLS010000394.1:0-13587 GCA_041744015.1 Cryomorpha sp.
TGCCAGCACGGGAGTTTTCGGTCAGGGTTCCACATCATCAAGTATGTCGGGACGCGTAGCGAGCACAACTGAGACTTTGCCTGGAGCTACTGTAATGGCCGTTCACACGCCATCGGGAACTACGTATGGCACTGCTACCAATGCGGAGGGCAGATTCAACCTGGTTAATATGCGGGTAGGTGGTCCTTATGAGGTTACTGTTTCATTTATTGGTTACCAACAAAAACGGTTTCAGGAAATTTTCCTTACACTGGGACAGTCCTATGTTTTGAATGTTGAACTGGCGGAAGGTGTCGATTTGCAGGCTGTTGATGTGAGTGCGTATTCAAACGATCAGTTGAACAGCGACCGCACTGGTGCTTCCACGCGAATCGACAATGAAAAAATCACAGCGATGCCAACCATCAGCCGGAGTTTTAATGATTTTACGCGGTTGACGCCACAGGCTTCTATTAAAGGTGATGCGATTTCAATCGCAGGTGTGAATAACAGGTACAATCAGATTACCATTGATGGCGCTGTAAGCAATGACGTATTCGGTTTGAATTCTGCAGGAACCAATGGTGCTTCCACGGGCACATCGCCAATATCACTGGATGCGATTGAAGAATTTACAGTGCAGATAGCGCCCTATGATGTTCGTTTGGGTGGATTTGCCGGTGGGGGTGTTTCTGCGGTAACCCGATCAGGTACCAACAAGGTCCAGGGTTCGGCATACTACTATACACGTAATGAAAATTTTTCCGGACTAACCCCCGGAAGCCTTGTGGACGATGCGGATCCCGATTTCGAAAGGATTCGTTATCCTGAATTTTCCGATCGCCAGTTTGGTGCCCGGGTGGGAGGAGCCCTCGTGAAAGACAAGTTGTTTTATTTCCTCAGCGCAGAGCGAACAGAGAGTTCCACACCATTGGCCAACCGCCCAGGTACTTCCGAAAGTTTCATAACTATTCAGGAACTCGAAGATGTTGCTGCCCGCGCAAGAGCTTTTGGTTATGATCCGGGAGGATACCTCGATCAGGAGGAAACCAACGAATCGATCAAATTATTCGCCCGTCTGGACTACAATATCAGCGCCAAACACAAACTTTCCATGCGTCATGCCTACACCCGTGGAGAAGCACTGCAACTGAGCCGATCTCCAAATCAGGTGGTTTTTACCAATGGCGGGGTTTTGCGCGAAAGCACAACCAATTCGACAATCCTTGATTTTTCCAGTAGATTCAGTTCCGAATTGAGCAACAATCTTATTGTTGGTTTCACTACGGTGCGTGAACCACGGGGAGGGGCAGGCGATCCATTTCCAAGGGTGCGAATCAACCTCGATGCACAACGCAACATTCAATTGGGAACTGAAGCCTTTTCTACCGTAAATGAATTGAATCAGGACATCTTTACGCTTACAGACAACCTCAGTTTGTATAAAGGCAAACACACCCTGACTTTTGGAACACACAACGAATTTTACAGCATATACAACGCCTTTATCGGAGAGGCTTTCGGAAATTATCAGTTTAGAAGTATTGAAGACTGGGAAGATGGATTGGCGACCAACTTCGTTCACCAATACAGCCGCACGGACAATCCGCGTGAAGGAGCAGAATTTCGCGCCATGCAGTTGGGATTGTACGCACAGGACGAATTTCAGATAACCGATCGATTCAAGTTGACAACTGGTATCCGTATGGATGTTCCAATGTATCTCGATAAGCCACTCGAAAATGAGGATTTTAATGATTCGTCAATTGGAGAATCCCTGACAGGCCAAAAAAACAACGATCTGCCCGAACCAGCTTTTATGTTTTCACCCCGGGTAGGATTTAACTGGGATGTAACCGGAGATCGCACGACGCAATTGCGCGGAGGTACCGGAATCTTTACATCGCGCTTTCCGTTCGTCTGGATCGGTGGTGCCTTTACACAATCAGGTGTTTTGCTCGACATCAACCGAGATGTTGTTCCTGCGGGCGAACCGGCAGATATCGAATTTGTTGCCGATCCAAATAATCAGCCGCGACGCGATGCAGATGCTTTCAGCCCGGGTGGACGTATGACCGTGGTGGACCAAAAATTCAAGTTGCCACAATTGTGGAGAACGAATGTAGCCGTGGATCAGGTTTTAGGAAGTGGTTTTATCGGTACTGTAGAATTGATGTACAGCAAAAATCTCAACGCATTCCGATTTGACAATATCAACCTCGTGGACCCAACCGGGCGTTTGAACGGAGCTGACAACCGCCTCTTGTATCCTGCCGACAGAAGGGTGGAAGGTGCCTATCAGGAATCGGTATTTATTACCAACGAAAATGCAGGAGAGTCTTTTAATGCCACGTTCCAATTAAGCAAAACCTTTGATATGGGTCTTTTTGCTTCGTTGGCTTATTCGTATACCACTTCTACTGACCTTTTCCCTGGAACATCTTCTCAAAACCACTCCAATTATTACCGGGTGGCCTCAGTGGATGGAAGCAACAATGCAGAGGTGGCGAACAGTCCTTTTGATATTCGCAGCAGGATCGTTGGTATTCTGGCCTACGAAAAGGAATATTTGCGCGCAGCTAAAACACGGGTTTCCATATTTTATAACGGTCAGTCGGGTAGTCCTTTCTCGTATATTGTCAATGGCGATTTAAACCGTTCCACTTTCTCCGGGAGTGCTTCTGACCATTACAGCCTGATTTATGTTCCCAACAACCAAAGTGAAATCATATTTGTGCAAAATGGTGATGTAACGCCGGAAGCGCAATGGGAGGCATTCAATGCTTATATTTCACAAGATGATTACCTCAGTGAAAGAAGGGGTCAGTACGCAGAGCGCAACGGTGCCCGAACGCCATTCACCCATCAGTTTGACCTGAAAATCATGCAGGATCTATTCGTAAATATTGGAGAAAACAGAAATACGCTCCAATTGTCACTGGACATTTTCAACGTTGGTAATTTATTAAACCAGGATTGGGGAAGACAGTATACCTATGGAAACGGTTACTTCGACAACACGTATCAGATTTTGCGATTCGAAGGTCTCACAGAAAACAATGAAGCACAATACACCTTCAATCCAGTAAGAAATAACGAGGCATTCTTTACGTCTGATTCGCCAATTGGGGGATCGAGATGGGTAGCCCAAATCGGTTTCCGATATATTTTCAATTAATGACACTTTCTTTGAAACAGAAAAAAGGTGACTTCTTAGGGAGTCACCTTTTTTTTTATTGCGATTAAACATCAGAATTTTTCCGGAAGGCGCTCCCGCACCAACCGGTTTGTTTCCTGACTTGCAGCGTCGCGGTATGTATAATATATCCATCCGTCAAATAAGCGAAGTCGCAACGGATATGCTTTGCGCAATTTAAATGGTCTGCCGGCAGCGCCGGTTAAGGGGTTTATTTTTCTCAGGTAATACAGACCCTTTTTTTCGTGGATGACATAACAAATCCCTGTAGATCGGTCCTGCTGAATACCCTGATATGTTTCTTCAGAAAATCCGACGTAATGCATCGGGAAAGAATCGATGGCCCTACCCAGCGTGTCGTGTGTGAATATCCACCCGTTTAGATCATCAAATATGACAAGTTGATCATCAATGGTATAGACTGGTGAATGCGGAGCCGTATAAGTATGCAGTTGTCGCACCGCCGGTGCAAAAAACATGTGATCGATACCGAGGTCAGCTTCAAGTGCCATGGCCTCATCACGCTGATAGGGTGTAAGGAGCCTGTAACTGCCTTGAATGTCTTTGAAATAATGATGGTTTTGGATTTGGCGCACTGTTAACAATTCGTCCGTCTCACTCATCAGCACATAATGAGATTCCATCGGTAGAATCGGGAGGGATTTTTTGAAATAAACATAATTCCTGTGATATCCTGTTAGCGATGCCACCTGGGTTTCAAAATATTCCGGGTCTAATTCTATGGTGGATGTCTTTCCCGGTTTTCGATGTACTTTTAGATAAAAGCTCTCGCCTAAAACGAATAGCTGATTAAAGGGGTCGAGGTGAAGACTCTGGACATGATCTGGCAGGGTGAGGCGTTCCACACGCTCTCCGTACTTGAGCATAGTTAGTGTGTTGTGGAAATGTCGGGTTGGGGTATATAAAGCTTTCTGTTTGGTTTTCATAGATGAGAGAACCACAAGCGTATCGCGTAGAAAAACAAAGTCAATTATATTTTCAAATTCCGAATGGTAAATGTCTTCCACGCCCTCAGACTGTATTATATTGGTGCGTGACTGGGCATGAGGCGTAAGGTAAACTACAATTGAATCTTCACGTGAATAGCGGTGGTAAGGAATCGTCCTTGTATGAAATTTATTGATATCACTTACTGTCATAGCCTCCCCACGTGTGAATGGAATTTCAAAATGTCCGCGGTGGTCCGTTTTCTTCATCCTTCCGGCCACGCGAATGACCACATTTGAAGCGGGTTGTCCGGTTCCCGCATTGATAACCACACCGCTTATTGTGGATGGTTGGGCACCTGCCGGTACTAACAGGGATACAAAAACTATTAGTAGCGCAATGAATCGTAAATCTGTTTTCATGGACAATAATTTAAAATAAACGCGAGCCGGCAGTCCAAAATAAGCAAGAAAACCTGATTTTGTATATCTGAATTTCAGTAAAATGAAAAAGCCAATTGACATCCTAAATTATCACAAACATTTTGCCACACATAACGCTATTTCAACCAAAAGGGAATTTTGATGTTAAAGACCTTTAACCTTCGTTTTTTCAGCGTTCGTAAATCGTAATTTCGCCACCCTTCACCACTTCCTTGTATGTTTCGATTCTCACCAGCGTTTTGTTTTCTCATTATACATTTTTCCACACAAGTTGTCGCGCAAAATTCAGAAGTGGTTGGCGCCGTTTATGATCGGGAATCAGGAGATGTTTTGGCGTTTACCAATGTTACTTTGCTTCACAATACCGACTCTTCCCTGGTAGCGGGTGGCACTACCACGCTTGAAGGTTCATTCTCGTTTGATGCTCCCCCCGGTGAATATTTGCTAAAAATATCTTTTATTGGATACCGTGATTATTTTCAAAGGGTCAATGTAGTAGAAGGAAAACCACTCCGATTGGGAGACCTGGAAGTTCGACCCGATGCCCAGGCCCTGGCAGTTGTTGAAGTACAAGCCTTACAATCATCCTTTAGAAACGATATCGACAAACGCGTTTTCAATGTTGAAAACAGCATCACCGCAGCCGGCGGTACGGCAATTGACGTTTTAGAAACTTTACCCTCCATCCAAATCGACGAAGAGGGAAGCGTGACCATGCGGGGTTCGGGGCAGGTGCTGATTTATATCAATGGCCGGCCCACCAATATGAGTGGTGATGATTCGGAATCAATTCTGGCACAGTTTCCCGCCAGTAGCATCAAGGACATCGAACTCATCACCAATCCATCGTCGCGTTACGATGCAGCCGGTGTGGGCGGAATTATCAATATCATTCTCAAAAAAGATGAAAAACGGGGTTTCAATGGCCAGACAAATTTGTCTGTTGGAACGCGCCACAAATACACCACAGGTGTGAATCTGAACTATGGCACCGGCAAGTTTAATTTTTTCGGAACCTATAATTTTCAATACCGGGAGCGATTCCGAAATCAGGAAACCTTTCGGGAAAGTTTTGATGGGCTCTCATCGCGGTTTTTGGATCTGAGAATGAATTCTACGAACACGGATCGATCTCACCTGGCCCGGGGTGGATTTGACGTGCAACTATCCGAATCCATCACCTTTGGCACGTACTTACAGGCGAATATTCAGAACGGAAGCCGCGACCGGTTGTACAACCAACTCTTTCGCAGTGTGGAAGAGACTACGGACAGTCTGATCGTGCGATACATGATTGAAGATGCTTTTGAGGTAAATTACGAGGGGGGAATGACGTTCGACTGGGATTTGCGCGAAAAAGGAAAAATTATGGCCAGTGCCTCACTCGCCATAGAGGATGAAGACGAAGTAGAGTACTACGATCAGTTTTTGTACAACAGCAATATATCCGAAACTCCACAGGAGCGGTTACTTCAGACCTTTGATACACCAAGTCTCGATTACCTCATTCAGGCTCAAATCGATTATACCCGTTCCCTTTCAGAAAATCTGGGACTGGAGATCGGAGTGAAATCAACTACATCATTGGAGACAAGATCACAAATTTTGACTGAATCAGCTTCAGTCGATGCGGAAGGTACAGTCAATCAATTCGTCAGCGATTCCGTGGGTTTTGATCAATATATCAATGCGGCATATTTTATCCTTGCCGGAAAAGTAAACCGATTTGGTTATCAGGCCGGGCTACGGGGTGAACACACGATGAATGAGATTAACACATATGACGAATCGACGGCAATTTCCAACGACTATTTTAATTTGTTTCCCAGCGCCTATATTACTTATGATCTGACAGAACGGTCTAAGTTATTGGTAAATTACAGCCGTCGAATCAACCGACCCCGCATTTGGGACCTGTCACCATTGTTGAATATTCAGGATCCCACAAATCAGCGAACAGGTAATCCCAATCTGCGCCCGGAATTTACAGACAGTTACGAATTAGGGTACAGTAGGGAAGCGGTTGGATACTTCTTTACCGGAACGCTGTATCACCGAAGAACGACCGATCTCATCACGCGAATATTCGTGCCCCAGGAAAACAATGTCAACGTCATGATCCGTGAAAATGCGGCCATTGACCTATCTACAGGATTGGAATTGATCAATCAGTTTGAATTTAGCAATTGGTTTGACGCCACCCTTACGGGAAATTTATTTCACAGCCAGATCAAAGGTGAAACCCAGGGAAGGGATTATGACAACAGCAATTTTACCTGGAACGTCAGTTTGCTGAGTAATTTTAAAGTCGGCAGGATCGGAACCTTTCAAATGCAGGGAAATTACCGCGGGCCCATGGTTCGTCCGCAGGGAATTATCAAACCGATGTACGGAATCAATATGGGTTTCAGGAAGAATATTTTGCGACGCAAGGGCACGATCAGTTTTAATGTCACAGACGTGTTTGATACCCGGGAGTTTATCGTGTCTATTGCGGATCCAACATTTACACAGGATCGCAGGTTCAAATGGGAAAGCCGGGTTGCCACTATTTCCTTCACCTACAATTTTGGCAGTTTCAATCGCCGGGGTGATCAGGATGTGCCGGGTGGGAACGGAATGATGGATGATGGATTTTGATCGATTCTAAATCGAAACCGCAAAGCTGAAGATCAATCCGACATTGTCGATGAAATCAGGCATCGCATAAACGCCGTGGCGATAGAAAATACCCCCGCCAAATCCCAAAAAGATAAATGAACTCTGTACGCGGAAAACATTGTCTACAATAACCCCACCTTCGAGATAGGGCTTGTTCATTTGCCGAAAGGCGAAAGGCAAATCCATGGAATTTTTTTGATCCAACCTGCCAATTGCCGCCTGATAAGCCAATTTGAGTTCCGGCTTTGAATATTTTTTTTCGATACCTATAAATCCGACGGACTGAAGAATACCTCCGTAAACATGCTCGTCCATTAAAAACGCGTAGGGATCCATGGTCTGAAAATACCCGGGGGAAAGCACACTCAGAAAATTGGTAACTGCTGCACCGCGTCCGAAATAGAGGTAAGGATAATCAGCCGCATTTGACCAGACTTTTCCACCGCCGCCGAAAACGTATGTATCTCCCAGACGACGGATTTTGAACTGGTGTTGAAGATTGATATCCGCGCGGTAAAAATCCTGGTTGCTTCCTTCCACGCCCGGTATAGCGCGTCCGAGCCGCAGTCCCATTCGTGGATAAGTGATTTTCAGTGGTGTCAGGAATTTTTGTGAAAGCGAAAGCTCCTCACCGGGAGCGAAATTGATCTCCAAACCATATTCGAATTTGATAAAAGGATCTGAAAAATTTCCATTGAAATCTTCAATGGTTCGGAATTCTGGCTGACGTGTTTCATATATTACAAAACCCCGGGTATAAAGCCCACGTGCCGGACGATAAGAGATGGTACCGGTATATTGTTCGATCGGATTCATCCGGAAGGCTATCCAGTTTTTGAACTGATCGCCTACCCGCATCAGCGCGATGTCACGAAGTACAGGACTGCGACCGGGTTCTTCAACATCATTGCGATACCGGGCTGTGATTTCAAATTCGCGCTTCGGCATGACTAGAAACCGCATTCCACCTCCGTATTTGACTTGCCTGTCGCGAAATCCATATGCGAAATATCCCTCAAAGCGCATCCAGTCAATGAACTTCCGGTTCGTGGCCAGACCAAGACCCAGACGACTGCCTTCATATTCGTTGATCCGATATATTTCTGTGAGATTGATATCCACTTTCCCGAAAGGAAGAAAACCCTTGGACAACGGACCTACATTGTTGACCATGGCTGTCATCATTTTGCTTACTCCGGGCGGCAGGGTGTCGTAAACGAAGTAGGTATTCTGTTCATTCGAATCCAGTTCAAAAGGCCGAACTTTTTGCCAGGTATCTTCAGAAACCAGACCGGCTGAATCTTCCTGAGCCACCTGCACAGGTCCGAAAGTTTTCGAAACGGGGATGTTTTTCAGATCAATATCCTGGTTGTAAGTCGTGCTGTTGATGAGCATGGCTGGATTTTCGGCATCTTCGAGGCGATAGAGTGTTTTGGATTCTTTGGGAAACCACATTCCATCCGTTTTGGCGTAAGCCTGACGCACCTCAAAAAACATCAGGGAATACGCATCCACATTCTCCCCGCGAAAATTGACAATGGCATAGGTCTCCGTGCCGATCGTCAGACTCCCTTTCAACAACCTGCCCATGGCATTGACCCGGGGCTGATAGGTGATGATGTAGGAAGTTTCTCCCTGGACGTCCACCGTGTCCACCAATTCGAAAATATACTTCTGTCGGCTGCCCGGACTTACAGGATTGAGGTAGTCAAAATTGAGGATGTTGAGATAATTGGTATAAACACTGAAAGGTTGAAAGGAATTGGACAACATGGAAAACATGGGGTTTTTCACCCCGGATAATTTGCTGGCCACCACGGTTTCACGCCACTTACCCGGCCTGACGTAAGCGATGTCGGTGACACTCTCCATCAGGAAAAGACGGGCGTTGGCGAATCCGGTAGAATCGATGGCGCTCGCCTCTTTGTTGGTTCTGTCCACATCCACACTGGCTTTGTTGTAAGACCGATATGTGTAATGCGGCAAATTTTCGGGATTGTTCTCCTTTCGATTTTCAACAGCCCTCCGAATGATTTCGTAGGCCGGATCTTCTGTGGCTTTTATCACCACTTCGCCGATTGATAACGCTTTGGAAGTCATTCTCACATCCGGATTTGCCCGGAGGTCTGACAGGGTTATTTTACGAAGTTCATAGCCCACACAACTCATGAGAACCAATGTCTGACCATCGGCTCCGGATGGCACGACAAGTGAAAAGAAACCGTCAATATTGCTCACGGTGCCAGGCTTTCCGGGAAGGTCGAGCACCAAATGAACAAAGGGAAGGCTGGCATTGGTGCTATCATCGCGAATGGTGCCATTGATCACCGATTGCGCGTTAACTGAGTGAAAGAACAGGAAAAAGAACATCCCGCCCAAAAATTTGAAATACTTCATATGTCCTTCCCTGTGTAAACTTCTAATCCCCTTTTTGATAAGCGAAAAATGGGGAAATCCTGTCAATTTACAAATGGTTGATAGGATGTTCGGTCAAAGTTTTCTAAAAGCATCTTTGACTTCGCTTAAAAATCTACGATACGGAGGGAATCATTGTCTTTAAAAATTGGACAAACGGTCAGGATAAGATGTCGTAGCTGACGTAAGGAGGTAATGCATATTACCCATTAGCGTGTCGTTTTTCTATTTATTTTTTTAATATCGTGTAGGATAATCGGGTAAAACAGTTCTATAGCGATTATTCGTTTGATAAAAGGATCTGACAGATCGACTTTGGTTCCGTTGAATTCTATCAATGACGGAACTAATACACAAGGTGAAACAGCGTTCTCCACTTGATACCCGGCAAAAAGTTTTGCATACGAGCTATCCTCAGAGTGTTTGATCAATCCGTAAATGAAGTCTCCGTATTCATTCGTGTAAAGCGAATTTTTCCCGATTTCTCTTTTGGCCTTAAGCACTTCAAGCAGACTTTCATATTCATATCCCTCCATTATTGAAAGATGTTCTGCCCTTTTCATCAGTTGAGAATCGCTTTCAATAGTAACGGGAACGTATTTATCTGGAAATGAGTAATAAATATTTATATCCAATAGTTCAGATAAATCGTTATTAGGAGTGCATTCTTCATATCCATACAGCCATATCTCCCTTCGTAAACCAGAATTTTCGAATAGTTCATATACTTTTCTATTTCTTTCAGTCTCCAATAACCATGACGAATCAATTGCCGAGGCTGATCCTTTAATACATGAGGTGTCAAGTTCTTTCAAAAATGTTAAAGTTCGATCTTCGAAACTCTTACCATTCGGAAAGTTAAGTCTTAGGAACTCTTCAAATAAATCAACAGCTTCATTCAATGCTTGTGCCTTTTGGTCACCCAAGGTCTCATTGAAGTCCCTCAGCTTATCCCCCTGAGATTTCTGTTCGGTAGTCGAACAACCGACCAAGACGATAACCAAAATAATTGGATATAATATTCTCATTTCCTTTTTAACGCACGCTGACGGTCCTGGTATAGCCACAGGTATTATTTGTAGTAGATGTCTCTCAATATTTTTCTTGTCATTCTTTCCATATCTGCAGGTGAGCTTGCACTGTAGTTTCTGGTATCATATCTATTATAGAATATTATTTCATCGGTTTGCAAGTTAAAGACTATTAATCCTAAATCAGAGCGTGGTCTGGCTGACGGTGTAATTCTTACAGATGAATTTCCGTACATTGTATTTCCCGAAACCGCAGTAGTTACTGAATTATATTCCGCATGAAATACAATAAACATGGCAAGGTGGTTATTATCAATTTCTTTCAATGATGGGAAAAATGTCTGTTGCTTGGTCGCAGTGTTCTTTCCAGATGAATTGTCTAAGTCGTAATATAAGTCTAATAATTTATCCCTATCTAATTCAGGCATTTCTATTTGTTTAATGGCATATTCTGACGAAAGTACTTGATTTGTTACCCTTGCTATTATTTCTTTGTTCTTTTCGGCTAATTCACTATCGAGAGTTTTCTCTCTGAAGTCGTAAGCAGTTATCTCCAAATATGGACATATCACAATCAAGGTGTCCGCTACTTTTTTCATTTGTCGAAACTCAGATGTTTGTCTTGTGGAAAAACAACTTGTCATGAAGAATGAGCCGAGAATTAGTCCAATAAATAAAAGTTTTTGAATCATTTATCTGTTCATCAAGTTGTTGTACGTGTGGCCAGCATTAGAAAATATGGCTTGTGCGAAGAAATATCTTTCATCCCAGGATTATCTTGATCCTAAGATCATTTTTCGAATGTAAGAAAAACCCGCCGTAAGCTATTAATAGCTCTTTTATTTCTTCTTCGAAGTTCTCAATATCAAGGTATATTATCAAACTATCATTCTCAAATTCAAAATCATGGCTGTATTTTTCAATCCATGTCCCAACGATAAATGTATTCCGGTCGCTTGAATAAGGATAAACTGGTTCATCAAAGTCGACCGATTGAGATTCAGATCTTATTTTATAGGTCTTTGATTCTGAATCACCCGATATTAGTACTTGAAATGGTTTAAATCCTTCTTTGGTCACTTGAATTTCTGGTTCGAAACAAAATCCTGTTTGCATGTCGATTAGAAACTTTCCGTTTTGATCCGACTAAACGTCCAGATTTTTATCAATCATTGTCACAAGAGCATTTTCAATTGGTTTTCTGCTCACGATGAAACAATCTGTCCTGTCACTTTCACATAGCAATCACAAGAGCTCAAAGCCATCAGAAACACAAGTGATATGATGTATTGGAGTTTCATTTTGTAAAGGTGGCTAACGTCAGTCTGTCTAATAACCCAATTTGCACCACTGAGAATCTCTTCGTTTCAAACTTTTGTGGATACCTATCCGTGAATATCATTCTCATACGGAGGTTTTAGACAGATTGACGTTTCGCGAAAAGCCGCCGTTTTTTCAATGGCGGTTGTGCGCTGTTAGCGCATCGCCCTTTTATTTTGTTTTTTCTATTGAAGAATTTGCATTGGCAAATAGAAACAATCGGTTCTTATTGATATTCGTTTTAAGTATAGCATTCATTTTGGCTCTTTAGGTTTGCGCTAAACATTAGGGATATTTAATTAAGGCTGTGCCCCAAGTTGTTCCAGCACCGAAGGCACACAGCAAAATATAATTCCCCTTTTTAAATTTGCTTTGATATTCTTCAAAACAAAGCGGAATGGAGGCATTGGTAGTATTGCCTACTCTTTCCAGATTTGTAAGAACTATTTTTGGGTCAACATTTAAGTAATCGATAATCGCATCTATTATTCTTCGATTGGCCTGATGTGGTATTACCCAATCTATTTCTGTGAGTTTTAAATTACACTCCTCTAATAATTCAAGAATTCCTTTGGACATTCTTTGAATTGCTAATTTAAATGTTGATCTTCCTTCCATTGTTAATGAAACTGGGAGAGAAAAGCGCTCAGCAGACCCTCCATTTTTGACGATAATTTTATCGTAATCTGTTCCATCGGCACCTAGTTTTATGTATTTAACACATGAAATATTTTCAGTATTCCAGTAACTTGCTGAACAACCATCGCCGAAAATAATGCTTGTATTCTTATCTAAGGGATCAATAACGGAACTCATGCAGTCTCCATTTATGAGCAATATGTTTTTGTAGCTATTTGAATTCAAAAGTGATTGAACTATTTGCAAAGAATATAGGAATCCAGAGCAAGCTGCAGATAAATCAAACGCCCATGCATTAGAAGCCTGAATTGCGGCGGCGATTTTACAAGAAGTTGCGGGCCATGGATTATCAGGAGTTACAGTAGACATTATTATCACGTCTATGTCTAAAGGATTAAAGTTTAACTTTTTCAGTAGTTTCTTACAAGCTAGTACACCAAGATCTGAAACGCCTCCTTCGTGTAATCTTCTTTCTTTTATTCCAGTTCTCGCTTCAATCCATCCTGGAGTGAGGTTTAGTCTTTTTTCGATCTCGTCATTAAAAACTATTCGTTCGGGCAATGCACTCGAAAAGGTAAGCATATTTCTTATTGGGAATTTCGAAACAAAAACTAGTATATTTTTTCAAATATACTATTAGTAGTTTCAACATGAAACAAAAAGCCAAATAAATAAGAGGAACAGCAAAAACGATTCTATTGATTAACATTTCGGTTGATGACACTTAAAATTTATTTCACTGACATACATAAAGGGTGTGCGCTAACGTTTAGCTATAAAACGTATGCGTTTAAATACTTACATCTTTGTCCCACCCCACGTTGCTGACGAAATTTACTGGCACACACTTTAAGAACCTACAATACAGCATATGTTTTATAGCTTTTGTGTGTGCCCTGCATGAGCAGCAGCACACCCGGTGAAAGCTCAATAAAAAAATTGAAAAATGCAAATT
>JBGTLS010000395.1:0-3900 GCA_041744015.1 Cryomorpha sp.
GTGTTTGGCCATGAAAATTGCGGTCGGTTTTGCGGGTGCAAAAATACTTATTCGCGGCGGAAGCTGCGATGTATACATTTGCAGGATGCAAAAGGTGGTTTTGGTGGCGGTACTCGATTGGGGCCTGGGGCATGCGAGCCGTATGGTGCCTGTGATCGACGGTCTGCTGGCCCAAAATGTCCGGGTGATTCTGGCCGGATCGGGACAGTCGCTGGCCTATTTGCAAAAGCGATATCCGCAAATGGAATCGCGTAAAATTCCTGCCGATGAGATACGCTATGGCAGAAGCGGCGCCGGATTGGCCTTGTTGAAGCGGGCCTTCCGCCAGCCGGGAATCAACAAAAAACAACAGGCCTGGACCCGTGAAATCGCAGCCAGTGAAATGATAAACGGCATCATTAGTGACAATCTTTACGGGGTGTATCATCCCGAAATTCCCAGCGTCATTGTGACCCATCAGGTGAGCTTATTGGTTCCGGTTTTCAAAAAAGCTTTTGACCGGAAACTGGCGCAGTGGCTCGGTCATTTTTCGGAAGTCTGGGTGCCGGATATGGCCGGTGCGGCTTCCCTTTCTGGAAAAATGTCATCGAATGATTTTCTCAAAATTCCGAAAGTATTTCTGGGAAATCTAAGCCGGTTGCGACCTGTGGCTTCCGTCAAAAGTAACATCGTTTTAACCGCCCAGATCAGCGGCCCCGAGCCGCAGCGAACCTTGTTTGAAAAAGAAGTTTTGAAACTGATGGCGAAAACACCGGGCCGAAAGGTCCTGATCCGGGGAATGTTTGATCACTCATCCGGGCCAATAGCGGGTGTGGACGATTTGGAAGTGTACGACTTTCTGGATAATGTGGCTCTTTCAGAAATAGTCTGCCGGTCGGAATGGGTGGTTTGCCGGTCGGGTTATTCCACGCTTTGTGATTTGCGGACTTTGGGAGCGAATGCCATTGTGGTTCCGACGCCACAACAACCGGAGCAATTGTATCTGTCCAGGCGGGGAAGTGAGCAAGGTTGGTTTCAAGCTAGAGAGCAGCATCTCATTTCGAGCGTTATTCTGGAGGAACGGCAAGCTTTTATTCCGATAGCGGGAGGTGATTTACTGACGCCGGTTTTGAAGGAGTTTTTGGGAAAATTGTAGGATGGCACTTTAGACGTCGCAATATTTTAGCGATCTTTATTTCCGGGCTGCGGATTATAGACAACTGAATGAATACTATAAAATCAGATAACCCTTCAACGGATCCTTTTGATAAATTGATTTTCGAAGGGAATTTAAGGGCAAAACACTTGCTTTTGGATAAATCACTTGACATCATGGTGATTGTGTTTAACAATGGCAGACTTGTTCGGGTGCGCTTGTCCGACTATCCCAGGCTCTGGAATGCTTCTGCTTCCGCGTTGGATAAATGGGAGTTTACGCAGGGTGGCATCGGTATCCGCTGGGAAGAGCTGGATGAGGATTTGTCCATCAAAGGCTTTATCAAAACGGCTGCATTAAATGAAGCATTGCGGAATTTGGAAGGGAGTTGAAGGTTTATTCAGCGTTTGAGACCTTCACCGATATTGCTTCTGCATGTACCCTGATCGTTTCATTCCTTATTTCCAAAAGTCGCTGCATATAGTTTTTCAGAAAAATAACGTCGGCAAGCTTGCCCAGGAATCCCAATGGGGATTTATATTCAAAAACATCTTCCATCAAAGTGCCAGTTGCTATAGGCTTAAATCTATGGGTGTGTTTGAATGATTTGAAGATTCCTTTTTCCATTTCATCTACGAAGAAGTTTGGTCGGTCCATTTCAGTGATTCGGGAAGTGAGATTTTGCGTAATTCCAAAATGTTTTGCCCGCCAGGTAACGCATTCTCCCAGTTCCATCAGTCCTGTGGTCTTGCCAGCGACGGCTTTTTCACCGGTTTGACGGGTTGATTCAATATGCAAATCCACACTTCTCGAAAGGTCAAAAACCACTTCGGTTGGAGCATTAATGTTGGTCAATAATTGAATTGTCGTCAATTTTATTCTTCCTTTTTATAGCCCGTCATTGTGGCACTAACCAACCGGGCTATTACTACTGCAGGAAATAAAATGCCAATGGAAGACAGAAATACGCTGAGCATACGGGCCGTGTGATTGGCGGGGTAGATGTCACCAAATCCAACAGTGGTAAGGCTCACGAGGCTGAAATAGATGTATTGGGCAAAGTCGTAATCATCGCCATCGAGGTCCACATTGCCATCAAGCGCAGCCCCGTGCATTTCGGCTATCAGTTCAAACATAAATGCACCCCACAATGCGATCAACAAATAGACATTCACAGCGCCAAGCACCCTTTCAAAATTGATTTGCGCATCTCTGAAAAGCAGGCGAAAGTTGGTAAGGCAAAACACGACGATGTTGAGACTTCCAAAGATGTATTCCAGGGCGGGAAATGGACCGCCCAATTCGCCATATCGGATGATCATAAGGATCAATTGAATTAAGAATAAGGCGGCACTCAAAATGATCAGCGGCCGGTTATCAGCCGACCAGATTCCCACGAAAAAGATAATGAGCAACATGGTGTGCAAGGTCGCGAGTCCTTCTTTTTCTGCCATGATGGCTGGAAGAATAAAAGTCACGACAAGGAGCATTACAAAGAGCGTGATAAAACTCGCATCGCGCACCCAATAACTGCGAAACATTTTGATGAATCCGTTCATACGGCACAAGATATCTAATTTTCGGTTTTGAAAACCCGCAACACGGGGAATTCGCCTGTTGATTAATAGACAAGGCATGCCTTGTCCCTACGGGTTTGGTTTTCTAGGTTCTTTGATCGTAAAAACCCTTGATACATTAAATCCGAAATGGATATCACCTTTTCCCCATTGACCGGTGGTTTCGGTGATGACCCCTTTGTCGATCATGGCGGTGGAATTGGTGAAATGCAGCTGGAATACGTGTCCTCCGGTTTCGATGTCGATGCCCAGCGAAAGGGCATTGGAATAGAGACTTGCGAGCTGATCGGGTAGGACGTAATAATATTCTCCGGTAAGGGCAAGGCGGTTGGTGATCTTTTGACGTCCGCCGATTCCGATCGCGTACACGTCGTTCTTTTCGGCTTTCGTTTCCACCAGATTGCGATGGATCAGGGTAGGCATCACCATGATACTGGTACCGCTGCTTATTTTTCTGCCGATCAGAATCTGATGGGAATACACCAGCCGGGACGCTGAAAAATTGTCACGCTCAGGATTGGCCCATCGCAACATATTCACAGCGATGGAGCTGTGCACAGAAAGTGTGATGGGCATATTTCGTTTGCCTGTACTTTGACGAAGGATGCGGTATTTTACAAATCCATCGAGTGCTTTTTGCCAGGAGCTTCGGCCAAATCCCACCATGAGATTTTTGGTAATTCCATAGTCCAACCCGAGCCGTATCGTGGCATTGTCGAGTCCAAATGCTTCATAAGCGCCAGAATTCAACATGCCAAAACGGTGGGAGATTTTAAAATCCAATACGCCTTCCGCCACATTTTCGATGCTCTGTGCATTGATGATGCGGGTGGTTTTGAAACTCGCCGAAGCGTAATTGGTCGTCTCTTCTTCTTCCAGCAGGTCGAGCAGACTGCCTTCTTCTTCCTGTGCGCTTACACAAAATGGCAAAATCAAAAGGGCAATGGCAATGAGTCGTTTCATTATCGCTTCAATGGTTCAAGGGTCGTATTTACAGTGACTTCCATTTCTTTGGCGATGTTGTCGCGCACCACGGAAGGGATTTCGATTCCGTAATCTTCCGGTTTGATCATGAATTTCGAAGTGCTGTACACCTGATTTCCTTTTACTTCAAGTTGTCCGTCGGTTGAGACAGGTTTTGTAACTCCGTGAATGGTCATGTCGCCGCTTACTTTTACCGGATACACC
>JBGTLS010000396.1:0-2279 GCA_041744015.1 Cryomorpha sp.
ACAGCTGTACCGATTAACGCACCAAGTGCCATCAAGTAAATTTTTTTCATGATCTCTGTTTTTTTGGTTAAATAAAAAGAGTTATTGTACTTTTTACACTAACAAAAATAGTGTTTCTTCGAGATTTCAAAGCATCTTTGGAACTGAATTGTTTTAACAAAAGGTAAACTACTGATTAGATGACTTATAAAAGTTTAGGTGAACTTGGATTCACATGGAGGCATATCGTGTTCATTGGTTTGATCGGGTTTTCTTCCGCGGGCTTAGATGCCCAACAACGAACGTTTTCGCATGTCGACCCCCCATTCTGGTTTACCGGAATGAAAAATACCAATCTTGAAATCCTGATCCATAAAACGGATATTGGTAACAATTCCTTCAATTTGAAGAACAATGCCGAATCAGTCAGACTCGACAGTGTACAAAACCTGCCCAACAAAAATTACGTTATCCTCCACCTCCATATCGCTCCCGGGACCACCGCCGGGGAATTCCAAATTCAGTCGAAAGGAAAAGCGGGGAATATCAATTATACCTACGAGCTCAAGGCCCGGAAAGACCACAGCCGCGGACTCGACCAGTCGGACGTGGTTTACCTGATCACCCCGGACCGCTTTGCGAATGGAGACCCCACCAATGATGTGGTAAAAACCATGCGACAGAATAAAGTCGACCGGTCTGCACCATACGGGCGTCACGGCGGTGATATCCAGGGAATGATTGACAACATCGACTTCATGCAGGAGCTCGGCATGACCGCCATCTGGCCCAATCCCCTGCTGGAAAATGACCAGCCCAATGCATCCTACCACGGATACGCCTTTACCGATTACTACAAAATCGATCCGCGCTTTGGGACCAATGCACTTTACAAAACCTTCTCGGATTCACTGCACGCACGCGACATGAAACTCATCATGGATGTGGTGTACAACCATATCGGCGACAAGCATTACCTGTACACCGATATGCCGGATTCGAGTTGGTTTTTTATGTACGATTCGTTTACAAAAACAAATTACCGCGACAATGTACTCTACGATCCCCATGCCTCGGAGTACGACAAAAAAATCATGACCGACGGCTGGTTTGACACCCACATGCCCGACCTCGATCAGCGAAATCCAAGGCTGGCCAATTACCTCATCCAGCAAACCATCTGGTGGATCGAAGAATTTGACCTCGACGCCCTGCGCATTGACACTTACGCTTATCCCGACCAGGATTTTATGCGCCGCTGGGGGAAAGAAGTGAAAGAACAATACCCCGACATTTTTCTCTTTGCCGAAACCTGGGTGCACGGCACGCCTTCTCAGGCCTGGTTTATGGGCGACGCCCTCGGGCCGGAACCCAACCACCTCGACGGTCTCACCGATTTTCAGGTGCACTACGCCATCAACGACGCCCTCACCAAAGAACAGGGCTGGACCGACGGTATCGCCAGACTTTACTATACCCTTTCGGCCGATTACGTTTACAAAGCCCCGGAAGACATGGTGACTTTTGTGGATAACCACGACCTCGCGCGGTTTTACGGGGTGGTCAACAAGGATTTTAAAAAGTTCAAAATGGGCATGGCCATGCTCTTTACCCTGCGCGGCATTCCCAGCCTGTACTACGGCACCGAACTCCTCATGGCCGAAACCGATGGGCATGGCAAAATCCGCGAGGATGTGCTGGGTGGATGGCCGGGAGATTCCCTCAACGCCTTCACAGCCGCAGGTAGAACGGAAGATCAGAACCTGGCTTTTGACCTCATCAAAGAACTCACCACGCTACGGGCCGCAAACCCAGCCCTGCAAACCGGCAAAACCACCCAGTTCGTCCCAGAAAACGGGCTTTACGTTTACTTCCGCCACGATGACCAAAACACGTTCATGATCGCCGTCAATACCAGCGGGAAAGAACAAAAAATGGATTTTAAGCGATTTGAAGAACTGGTTCCGGCCGGGGCCAACCTAAAAGCGCTTTGGGGCGAAGACCTGAAAGCAGAGGGAGATTTGGTGATTGAGGGGTATGGGGTGGAGATATTTGTGGTGAGCCGGAATTAATTGGGAATTGGGAGTTGGGAGTTGGGAATTTCGGAACGTGACAATGAAAAATGAAAATTAAATTTTTTTGAAGATTTTGATGGAATCAGGAAAGATCATGTGATAAAGGTTTTTTTCTGTCTCAACAAATCTCACTTCACCCGAAAATTTTACCATTCGGAACTTTTCCAAAGTTTTGAACATTGGAAAAGTTCTAGTCCGCAATGGACATAGTTGCCGGTTGGCTTT
>JBGTLS010000397.1:0-3291 GCA_041744015.1 Cryomorpha sp.
CCCTGCGGAGAGGCGCTGACCCAATTTCATCCCATAGGCCAATCCCACCTTGCTTTCCCGGTAAACAGAATATCCGAATCCGCTGTAGCTGATTCCGATGGCTCCCTGGCCCAATGGAGTGGCTGCGGCAAACCCGGCATAAGCCAATTCGCTGATCAGAAAACGGTTTTCATAAAATGCGCCTGCGGTGGGTGCATCAATCTGGCTCAGACCAGCCTGATTTTGGTAAATGCTCCAAATATCGGTGAATGTCAGGCCCGAATGCGCCATACCTGCAGCGCGTGCTCCGGCTGGATCGTTTTGTCCAACGCAGAGCGATGGCAATAGTAAAAGAAGAAAAGTAAGCGGTTTCAAATCTGGTTATTTGGCGCCAAAATACGAAAGCCTGCTGATGCGTGGTGTTAAGTGTGTATTAAATGCACCGGATTTTTTCATTCTGGTTCCGGTCCGTTGATTGTCAAGGGGAAAACCTTGGATAAATTAAACCAGAAATGATCCACGTGCTGTTTAAAAAAGGCGGCCAGCTTAACAGGATTAAGATATCAAAAAATGAAGAGCAGGGTTGTTAAGGCTCAGAACTTTGGGATCAACATGTAAAATATGGTTCCTTTTCCTTCTTCACTTTCAAACCAAATTTCACCTCCATGCCATTCCACAATCGTTTTGATGATTGACATACCCAGTCCTGTGGATGGCTCTCCTTTTAATCCACGTCTTCGGGCCGGGGTAAACTTATCGAATAGATCAGCGTGATATTTTTCCGGAATTCCGATACCATTGTCGGCGAGTGTTATCAACACCATGTCTTTCTTTTCTTCCAAAATCAACTCAATGTGTCCATCGTCATTTGTGAATTTGATAGAATTTGAAATAAGGTTGTTGATGATCTGCGAAAACTTATACGCATCAATGTGAATGAATATTGAATCCTGGTTTGTCTTGAGTAAAAATGTTTTTGAAATTTCTTTTTCCGATTCCTGATATTGATCGATAATCTCTTTCATTTTTTTCACGAGATCCACCCGTTCTTTCGCGAACATGGCATTTTTAGATTCAAGGAATTCCTGTTTGACAAATTCCCGGATCATCATTACGCTTCTCTCACTGGTTTTTTTGATCAATTCAATCAACTTATTCACTTCCGGAAGATCGTGGCCTTTCAATTCTTCCAAAATCAGGCTGCTTAAACCCTGAATGCTGTTGAGCGGGTTGGCGAGGTCGTGGGAAAGAATTTCTAAAACAGAATCTTTTTTAGCAGCGTATTTCTGAGTCTTGGCTTCATTTTCTTTCCAATGCGTAATATCTTCAGAAAATCCTACCAAAACACTCCCTTTTACCTCGTCCTTTACCAAATGGATAGTGGTTTTCATCCATCTGGTCTGTCCGTTTGAATTTAATCTAAACTCGAGTTCGCTTTTTTCTTTGCCTTGCAATATCTCACGATAACCCTGTATGAGATATTCCTGATCTTCTTTATCGATTGTATCAATCAAATTATTCGGGTTTATTAAATCCCGTTTCATATTCCACAAATTCTCAAAACCGGCATTCAAATAGATAAACCGGTTTTCATTGATCGCATATGCAAATACAACACTATCGGATTGTTGTACGGCTTTTTCAAATATGGGAAGGTATTCTAAGCTCAAATTGTGCATAGATAATATTTTAGTGTAGGCAAATCGATCAACCAAAGTAAACAACCTGTGGAAACAAAGAGGCAAGTCTGTCACATTAAATCGAAAAGCGGGCAGTTTCCAATATTTGAAATGGAAGCAAAAGGAGTGTTCATGCCTAAAAGTGATCAAAGAGTAGGGAGATATTCGACCCAGCAATTTGTATAATTTGATGAATGAAAAGATAGAAAATATTATTCTCTTTTCTTCTGGAAATGAAATTCTTTCCCGATTTCATCCATTCGGGACCGCGCATAAATGGTATTTTCGTTTTCAATTGTATCCAATTCCAGATAATTGGCGTACATTTTTAACGCGACAGTTTTATCTGCATAAAACGAATCGTAGCTTTCGGCCAATTGAAAAAGGATGTCTTTGTCTTCATTCAGGAATTGGGCCTGTCTGAGATTGCTGATCGCCTTTTCAAATTGTCCATCCGACTTTTGAGCCTGACCCAATTGCTGATAGTACATGGCCAGATTGGGTGAAGTGGCTTTTTCGATGGCCGTTTCAAATGCATTAATAGCCTCGGATGTTTTTTCCAGTTTCAGGTAGGAGAGTCCTGAATAGTAGTAAGGGTAATCGACTTTTTCGTCGAGCATGGCAATGCTTTTAAAAATTTCAATGGCCCTGGAGTAGTCTTCCAGCTTAAATAGTGAAATGCCGTAATATCTGGCCGCAACAAGAAAATAATCTGAGTCTGAATCAAAACCCTTTAGCAAATCGACTACGTGGTCATAATCCTTTTGGAGAAAAGCGCTTTGAGCTGAGACCAGACGGGCTGCCTGATGCGTGGAGTCAATAAGTAATGCCTCGGCCAGATGTGTATCAGCCGGATAATAGGCGCGCATATCCATATAAAAACGCGCCGCCTCAATTCGCAGGTTGATATCCTTGGGATTGAGCGCCAAAGCCTTGTCCATGTAGTCGTAAGTGCGAATCTCACGCTTTTTTTGATTGAGCAAAATACCTGCGGCCTTTTTTACGAAATAAGGATTGGTGGAATCGGCGGCCATAAGCTTTTCATAGGTGTTCAGCGCGGCGTCGGGGTTGTTGGTAGCGGCGTGCAATCGCGCGAGTTGAATCAGTCCGGGTATATGCAGGGAATCTATGAGTAACAAGGCTTGCAGTGTTTGCTGCGCTTTGTCCTGAAGACCTGCTTTCGAATAAATACTACTCAATTCGAATAATGCATTTGTATTCGATGTATCGGCTTTCACCCAATTTTCAGCGGCGTTAATGGCCACATCAAACCGATAATTTTTGCCCGCCTCCTGATAGATTTCCTGCCAATAGCCAGTGCTGTCCTGAGAATAAAGATCAATTATGAAAAAAAACAGAATTGCTGTTCCAATGATACGCATGGTCCGAAGATAATGCATTTTTTCAATTAACTAAGTCTTTAGTTTAAAATGACAGGAAATTTCCATCTGCGTTAATTATTGGTGACACCCAGTGTACGAATTGCCTGCGAAAGAAAAATCAATATGCCTCAATGGCATGTTGATTTCCCGTTTTGATCATTTCGGAACACTTCCCATAGATCCTGTTTCCAATCATTCCGAAAAGGCCATTGTCTCACTTTTGCGTTTTTCATCTCGCCAGGTCATCCGAA
>JBGTLS010000398.1:0-9570 GCA_041744015.1 Cryomorpha sp.
CGAAAGGGTACCCCTGCAAACCTACGAAGATTTGAAACCCTACGTAACCCGCATACAGGCGGGGGAGCAAAATTTACTCTGGCCCAGCGAAATCAATTGGTTTGCTAAATCATCGGGTACGACCAACGACAAAAGTAAATTTATTCCGGTGAGTAGAGAGGCACTGGAGGATTGTCACTACAAAGGTGGAAAAGATTTGTTGGCGATGTACAACAACAACCATCCGGAAAATCATGTATACAGCGGCAAATCACTCGTACTCGGAGGAAGCAGCCAAATAAATGAGCTTCGGAAAGACTCGTATTACGGGGATTTATCGGCCATTATCATCAACAATCTTCCGTTTTGGGTCGAATTTCGGCGCATACCTGACCGACAAATTGCTCTGATGGCCAAATGGGAAGAGAAAATTGAAGTCATGGCGCAAAGCGTGAAGAATGAAGATGTAACCAATATGGCTGGTGTGCCCTCCTGGACCCTGGTATTGTTGCGCCGGATTCTGGAAATAACCGGAAAAAAGAATATCTCGGAGGTGTGGCCAAATCTGGAGCTGTACATGCACGGGGGGGTCAATTTTCAACCCTATGAGAATCAATTTAAGATGTTAATTCCATCACCGAGGATGCAGTATTACCAGAGCTACAATGCGAGCGAAGGTTTTTTTGGGATTCAGGACCGAAAGGGCGCTACTGATATGCTTCTCATGCTGGACTATGGCATTTTTTATGAATTTATTCCTTCAGAAAACAGCCACGAGGATCAACCGAAAACCGTAGCGCTCGGCGATGTGGAAACCGGGGTGAATTATGAAATTGTGATCTCTACCAATGCCGGTTTGTGGCGTTACAGGATTGGAGATACTGTGCGCTTTACATCAAAAAATCCATATCGGATTGAGGTATCGGGCCGAACGCGTCATTTCATCAATGCTTTTGGAGAAGAGCTTGTAATTGATAATGCTGAGAAAGCACTGGCTGTGGCCTGCGCCACAGCCAATGCACAAATTACCGATTACACCGCAGGTCCGATTTATATGGAAGGAGATAAAAAAGGCGGCCACGAATGGTTGATAGAATTTGAAAAAGAACCTGAATCACTCTCCCATTTTTCTGAGATACTCGATCAGCATCTTAAAACTCTCAACAGCGACTACGAGGCCAAGCGCACCGGCAACCTGAATCTAAACCCACCACTGATTCACGTTTTGCCGAAAGGCACTTTTTACAACTGGCTTCGTTCAAAAAACAAACTGGGTGGTCAGCACAAAGTGCCGCGGCTCGCCAATGATCGCACTTTTATTAATGAAATCATGCAAATGCAGGTACCTGCATCAGAATTATGATCAGGAGCCTGATATTCCTGTTCCTGTTGAGTCAACCACTGGTGGTGAATTCGCAATGGGTGGAGCTTTACAGAATTCCTGCGCGTTCCAGTTTTATCGCCATGGATAATTTACTAAATATCTACAGTGTTTCCCAGTCTGAACTCTTCAAATACGATAAAAATGGTGTTTTCCAATTTAGATTTAGCGATAAACAATTGGGTGACATTGGAGAAATTGACATCACGTTTCCGCTGAGACCTCTGGTCATATATCCGGAAATCAATTACCTCACGATTCTCGACAATACCCTCAGCGACAACCGCGGAAAGAGAAATCTCCTCGATTACAATATTTCTCTGGCGACAGCAGCCTGTACTTCGATACAAAATCATTACTGGATCTACGATGCGATGTCATTTTCGCTGGTGCGCTTAAACGAGAATTTTAAAAAAGTACTTGAAACCGGGAATCTCTCTCAAATTCTTGGCACTGAGCTTTCGCCAAATTATATGGTGGAATTTGCCAACAGGCTGTATGTGAACAACCCGGCAACAGGCATATTGGTTTTCGATATTTTTGGCACGTATATGAAGACCATTCCGATTGGCGGTCTGATCCGATTTCAGGTTTTTGAAGGAGGCATCATATATTTTCAGGAAAATTCCATTTTCAGGTACGATCCGGTGCTGTTTCACACGACGGAATTCACTTTGCCTACTGAAGCGAGCTATGCCGTAATGCAAAAAAACCGTGTGGCCTTGGTCAATTCAGAAGAAATTGTGGTCATTGAACTCGCCGCTCCATGAAAACCGCTGTGAATAGGCCTTTATTTGTACTTTTGGCCGATAGAAAAAACCGATATGCACGTAGCCGTAGCAGGAAATATAGGTTCAGGTAAAACAACCCTGACGGAATTATTAGGAAAACATTACAAATGGGAATGTCAGTATGAGGATGTGGACGAAAATCCCTATCTCATGGACTTCTACAATGACATGCAACGATGGTCATTCAATTTGCAGATATACTTTCTCAACAGCAGATTCAATCAGATCAACGAAATCCGCGAAAATAAAAAACACGTTGTTCAGGACAGAACGATTTATGAAGACGCGTATATTTTCGCGCCCAACCTCCACAGCATGGGTTTGATGACAACCCGGGATTTTGAGAATTATTTTTCCCTGTTCAACTCAATGGAGAAATTCATCGCTGCTCCGGATCTGCTCATTTATTTGCGCGCGAGTGTGCCGGCCCTGGTGAACAACATTCAGAAGCGGGGTCGGGAATATGAAGATGCCATTCGATTGGATTATCTCAAAAGGCTGAACGAACGATATGAGGCATGGATCTCAACTTATGATAAGGGTAAATTATTGGTCATCGACATCGATAACAATGCCTTTCACGAAAACCCGGAAGATCTGGGAAAAATCATAAGTGCCATCGAAGGCGAAATTCACGGTTTGTTTAAGTAATCTGAACTTTGTTGAATGAAAAAAGCCACCCGGATAAGGTGGCTTTTTTCATTTCCTTTCTGGAAATTATCGAAGAAAAATCTTGAAGCCGATTGGCACTTCGTCGTAAATAAGTTCGTCACCCAAACCTTTAAAAAAAGTACCCGAGCCATATTTCACATCAAATTGGGATCTGTCGATGGTCATACTGCCATTTAGGGCGTAGTGCTTTCCCTGATCGGCCATAATGTTGTAAGTCCCTTCCACAGGTTTTTCAACACCTTTTAAAGTGAGTAGTCCTTTGAAGAAATAAGAGTCGTTCTGTTTTTCTGATCCATGAATGATCAGATTTGCTGTAGGGAATCTTTCTACATCAAAAAAGTCAGCGCTTTTCAGATGATTCAGCAATTTTTTGTTGGATTCTCTGTCTTTCACATCATCCACCACGATCGAAGTCATTGAGATCACAGCTTCTCCTTTCTGCACAACGTTGTTTTCAATCACGAGCATCCCTTTCCCGGAAAAGTGGCCATTGTGTTGACCTGTCACTTTTTTTCCTGTCCAAAGAAAAGCGGCTGATTCTTCCGTAAATTGAAATTGACCGGAAACAGGGGCTGCCTCAGCTGTCCTGACCATTTCTGTATCCTGATCAAATAAAAATAATTTTGACTCCTGTTCCACGACTGCATTCTGAGAAATATGTGGAGCAATAACGAGCGCGACAATAGATGTAAGTTTGATAAGGATGTTCATTGAAGGTCCGGAAGTGTCCTTAAATGGATCACCTACCGTATCACCAGTTACAGAAGCTTTGTGGGCTTCAGAACCTTTATAGGTCATCACGCCATCGATCAGCACACCTTTCTCAAAAGATTTTTTGGCGTTGTCCCAGGCTCCACCGGCATTGTTTTGGAAAATCCCCATAAGCACACCTGAAACCGTAATTCCGGCGAGCAATCCTCCCAACATTTCGGCAGAAGAAGTTTCGGGAAAAACACCTTGAAAGCCAAAACCAACCAAAACAGGAGCAAGCAGCGCAATTGCACCTGGCAAGACCATTTCGCGAATAGAGGCTTTGGTAGAGATCTCAACACACTTTTCGTATTCCGGCGTGGCTTCATACGTCATGATACCGGGAATCTCGCGAAACTGACGTCGAACTTCCTGAACCATCGCCATCGCGGCGCGGCCTACAGCTGAGATGCAAAGGGAAGAAAAAATAAAAGGAATCATCCCTCCCACGAACAACATCGCCAAAACCGGAGCTTTGTAAATGTCGATGCTTTCAATACCTGCAATTCCCACAAAAGCAGCGAAGAGCGCCAGAGCAGTAAGGGCTGCAGAGGCAATCGCAAAACCTTTACCTGTAGCGGCGGTGGTATTTCCCACAGCATCCAGATTGTCGGTGCGTCCGCGAACATCAGCAGGCAGAGCGCTCATTTCAGCAATACCTCCGGCATTGTCGGCAATGGGTCCAAAGGCATCAATGGCGAGTTGCATGGCTGTGGTGGCCATCATACCGGCGGCGGCAATTGCCACTCCATATAGTCCTGCAAAAGAATAGGAGAATATAATACCGGCAGCAAGAACCAGAATAGGAATCACGGTCGATTGCATACCCACTGCCAGACCGGCAATAATATTGGTGGCGTGCCCTGTAGACGACTGTTGAATAATGTTGTTAACCGGCTTTTTACCCATCGAGGTATAAAATTCAGTTACCCAACTCATCAGCGCTCCAACGATCGAACCTACAACAATCGCATAGAATACATCCAGATTTGTAAAATCGTATTCGCGTAGGTTCAGGTTTTCGGGAAGCATCCAAAGGCAAAGCGGATAGGAAACGAGCACCACAAGAATGATTGAAGACCAGTTACCCATGTTTAATGCTCTTTGCACTGAACTGTTTTCACCTGATATGCGAACAAATGCCATGGAAAGGATTGAGAAAAGCAATCCCAGACCTGCGATTACCATCGGCAACAGAATTGGAGCCATTCCTCCAAATTTGTCATTGGAGACAATTTCCTGACCGAGAACCATTGTGGCCAGGATAGTGGCTACATACGATCCGAAAAGGTCGGCGCCCATACCGGCCACATCTCCTACGTTGTCGCCCACATTGTCAGCGATTGTAGCAGGATTGCGCGGATCGTCTTCCGGAATTCCGGCTTCCACTTTTCCTACAAGGTCAGCACCAACATCGGCCGCTTTGGTATAAATACCACCGCCTACACGTGCAAAAAGAGCGATGGACTCCGCTCCCAGTGAAAAGCCGGCAAGAACCTCGATAGCCGTTTTCATTTCGTGACCAGTCATCAAAGCTCCCTCAGGAACAAAATACTTATAGAAAATGATAAACAAACTACCCATTCCGAGGACGGCCAAACCGGCCACTCCAAGACCCATTACGGAACCCCCGGTAAACGATACCTTCAATGCACTGACCAGACTCGTACGCGCCGCCTGTGTGGTTCGCACATTGGCTTTGGTGGCAATACGCATGCCTATATATCCCGCAAGAGCAGACAGAACCGCTCCGATGATAAACGCAATGGCGATCACCGGACTGGAATGCTCAACGAGTGTTCCCGAATACGCCAGTAACAAACCCGCTATCACAACGAAATACCCCAGGACTTTCCATTCCGCTTTCAAAAATGCCATGGCGCCATCCGCAATGTGTTTTGCCAAACCAGCCATTTTTGGATCACCAGCGTCCTGTTTGGTAACCCAGGCCGATTTGATCGCCATAAATATCAGGCCGACAACACCCATCAATGGGATCATGTAAATGAGGTTTTCTTCCAGGAAAGTCATAATTGTTATATATTCAGATTATTGTAAAATGTCTTTTTTTAGGTGCGCAAAAATAGGTAATGGGTCTTTGATGTGCAAATATGGAAAATCGGACTATAAATATTGATTTTCAGCAAACTGCAAAAAAAAGTGCTCCAATTTAAATTGGAGCACTTCATTTAAATATGAATATTTATCTATTTGGTAACGTACATTGAGTCTTTTACAGCTTTTACAATACGCGTCACATTTGGAAGTGATTCCGCAATCAGTGGAGGTGAAAAAGCAAAAGGCGCATCGGCCATAGTCACCCGACGAATTGGGGCATCCAGATAATCAAAGGCATGCAATTGAACGCGATGAGAGATTTCAGAAGATATAGATGCCACTGGATGATTCTCTTCCACGATGACCAGTCGGTTTGTCTTTTTAACACTGTCGATGATCGTTTTGATGTCCAAAGGTCGGATTGTGCGCAAATCGATTACTTCAACACTTATTCCATCTTTTTCCAGCGCTTCGGCTGATTCAAATACGACTTTCATTATTTTCCCAAAGGATACGATTGTCACATCGGTTCCCTTCTTTCGGACTTCTGCGATTCCGATCGGGATGATGTATTCACCTTCCGGAACTTCACCTTTATCACCGTACATTTTTTCAGATTCCATGACGAGCACCGGGTCATTGTCGCGAATAGCAGCTTTCAAAAGTCCCTTCGCATCATATGGATTTGCAGGAACCACGATCTTCAGTCCGGGAACGCTGGCGTACATATTTTCAAAACTTTGTGAGTGTGTGGCTGCCAATTGTCCGGCAGGACCATTCGGTCCGCGAAATACGATGGGCACGCTATACTGACCACCACTCATTTGCAGCATTTTCGCAGCACAGTTGATGATCTGATCGGCTGCGAGGATTGCAAAGTTCCAGGTCATAAATTCCACGATAGGTCGCAGACCATTCATAGCTGCACCCACTGCAATGCCTGAAAAGCCAAGTTCCGCAATTGGTGTGTCAATAACGCGCTTTGCACCAAATTCGTCGAGCATTCCTTTGCTCGCCTTATAAGCACCATTGTATTCAGCAACCTCCTCACCCATGAGAAACACACGCTCATCTCTGCGCATCTCTTCACTCATGGCTTCACAAACAGCTTCCCTATATTGTATAACTCTCATTTTGGTCTAATTTTCTGGAGCACAAAAGTAGAAATATTTGTGTTATAGATGGGTGAATATTGTACCATCATATAGCTACTCCACGGGCGTATTCGCGAAAACTTTGGCAAATATATTATGCATGCATACCTTTGTTGAATTACCAAAAGCTAACTATTCCATTTAATTCAGAAGTTATACTTTTGGACATTGCTCAAAAAATCTCAAGAATCTATATATGAAAATACTAGTTTGTATCAGTAAAGCTCCGGACACCACAGCGAAAATTAGTTTCACGGACAACGATACCAGATTTAATGAAGACAAAGTACAGTTTATCGTAAACCCTTATGATGAATGGTATGCTCTTGTACGGGCACTTGAACTGAAAGAAGCGCATGGCGGAACTGTAACCATTGTCACTGTAGGGGAACCTGATGTAGATCCAATTATACGCAAAGCCCTCGCCATCGGAGCTGATGATGCCGTGCGAATCAATGCCGCACCTCTGGATGGCTATTTCACTGCGAAGCAACTGGCCATTTATGCCAAAGGCAAAGATTTTGATCTCATACTAGCCGGAAAGGAGACCATTGATTACAATGGATCGCAGGTCGGTGGCATGTTGGCAGAACTTCTGGAAATGCCTTATGTATCTGTAGCGCGCAAACTGGAAGTGAATGGTACGGAAGCCACGATCGAAAGGGATTTGCCGGCAGGCACAGAAGTAATTGAAGGTTCTTTGCCTCTGGTAGTGACCTGTGCCAAAGGAATGGCCGAGCAAAGAATTCCGAATATGCGCGGAATTATGGCAGCGCGTACAAAACCGTTTACGGTGGTGGAAGCTTCCGATGTAAAGCCCCTGACAACCATTCGCAAATACAGTTTGCCACCGTCCAAAGGCGCAGTAAAACTGATCGATCCTGAAAACATGGACGAACTCGTAAGTCTGCTTCACAACGAAGCCAAAGTAATTTAACTTAAAAAAACATTCTATGTCAGTTCTCGTCTTTGCAGATGCCCCTCACGGAAAACTCGCCAAATCTGCTTCTGAAACCGTCTATTACGGCAAAAAAATTGCCGATAAATTATCTTCCACTGTCACCGTTGTGACTTATGGAAACATCGATCAGGCCAGCCTTTCTGCACTCGGCAATTACGGTGCATCCAAGGTTTTAGTAAATCCGGATGTGACCGAGGAAAATGATCAAGCCCTCACCGCCCTTTGTGTGGAAGCAGCTGCCGCCGAAAGTGCGAAAGTCATTATATTCTCCTTTGATCCGACCGGAAAAATGCTTGCTCCCCGTATTTCAGCTAAACTGGAAGCAGGATTGGTAGCGGGCGCCATTGCCGTACCGGAAATTGAAGGTGATATTTTCGTGGTTCGTAAAAATGTATTTTCCGGAAAGGCATTTGCTGAATTTGAAATCAATACAGACATTAAACTTATCTCTGTGATGCCCAATAGCCTGAAGCCCGTTAAAACGGATGCCCAGGCAAGTGTGGAAAATTTCACTCCGGAAATTACGAAAGGCAAATTGCGGATAAAAGAGCTCAAAGCGCTTTCAACTGAGGGTGTACCACTCACAGAAGCCGAAACGGTGGTGTCAGCGGGCCGGGGATTAAAGGGTCCTGAGAATTGGGGAATTGTGGAAGATCTGGCAAACGAACTGGGAGCCGCAACTGCTTGTTCCCGACCTGTAGCTGATATCGGCTGGAGACCTCATCACGAGCACGTGGGTCAGACCGGAATTGCCATCAGGCCCAATCTTTATATCGCAGCCGGAATCTCCGGAGCTATACAACACCTGGCAGGGGTGAATGGCAGCAAAGTGATCGTGGTAATTAATTCCGACCCTGAAGCGCCTTTTTTCAAGGCAGCTGATTATGGGGTGGTGGGCGATGCTTTTGAAGTTTTGCCCCGACTTACAGAAGCAATTAAGAAATTTAAAGCCTCGAATTAATTCCTTTTTTCTACCTTAGAACGGCATAAAAGGAATTGCAGTTTGAAAACCCCGGAAACGGGGTTACTTTTGCAGCGCAAAAAAAATTTGAAAGATTCGTCGAATCTGCATGGAAAAAATTGAGCTAAAAGTAGTGGGGCTGTCATACAGCCAAACACAAACAGGTGCATACGCTCTGATCCTTAAAGAGAAGAGCGGCAAACGTCGGTTGCCCATCATCATCGGAGGTGCGGAAGCGCAGGCCATTGCCATTCCTTTGGAGAAAATGACGCCAAGCCGACCACTTACACACGATTTGTTTAAAAGTTTCCTTGACAACTTTGATGTCAAAATGCACGAGGTCATTATTTATAACCTTGTGGAAGGTATCTTTTTTGCAAAAATTATCTGTGAGCAGAATAAAAAGAAATTCGAAATAGATGCACGCTCAAGCGACGCTGTTGCAATAGCCCTGCGATGCGACAAACCAATCTACACGCACGATTTCATCCTGAGTTCGGCAGGCATTATCATCGATTCTGAAGACACCAATGCGGATGGTGATGATATTGAGGAATTTTCGACTTCAGATATTTCCACTACAAGCAAAGGGACCATTGATGGAAAATCGACTGAAGATTTGGAGAAGGAGCTCGACACTGCTCTTGAAAAAGAGGAGTACGAAAAAGCTTCCAGGCTGCGAGATGAGATTAAAAAAAGGAAGAAGAAATAATTCTGAAAAAAATCGTATTGGGTTTCTCTCTGATGGACAAAACCTGGAGTTTTGTCATTCCGAGGCACGAGGAATCTGTTCATTCATTGTATAAGATTCTTCCTTCGGCAGGCTTGCGCTCCGCTACCAATGACGGATTTTTTTCACAGTG
>JBGTLS010000399.1:0-2547 GCA_041744015.1 Cryomorpha sp.
GAGTTTTCTTTCCGGCGATTGTCCGTTTGATATTTCCATGATGTAAGCCCCGGAAGATAGTCCGGACACGTCTATTTGATTTCCGGTCAAACTTCCTTTACTGACCACTTGTCCGGAAATATTGTAAATCCGGAAATGCCAGTAGTCGACTGACAAACCTTCCACGTTCAACATTTCGGTTGCCGGGTTCGGATAAAGTGTGAATGCCTCCTTTTTATTGGACAGTGGATCGGTATTTAGCGGACCACTTCCCATAAATAGTTGAAGACCGCCACCGATACCGCCTGCAATTACGTCGGGATAGTTGTCGCCGTTGATATTGTAAACAACAGCCCGGCTTTTCGATCCCATCTGCACATTAAATGCGCTCAGCGTTTCCAGGTTGTAGTCCCCGGCCTCATTGCCATCTATATTGCTGTACAAATGCAAACGCCCCGATTCAGCACCCAATAAGAGGTAAGTGGTTTCTTCATACCGGAAAAAATGTGGGGCACTGCTACCGATAAAGAGAAAAGGCTCGACGGTTGAAACCCCTCCAAGGGTATCGGTGATAAAAGAAAAAACGGGCGCTGTAGCAGTGCCTGTATTGCGATAGTAATTCAGGTTGCCATTGCGCTCACCGATTATCAGGTCATATTTCCCGTCACCGTCCAGATCGTATAGTTGCGGTGTGCAGTTTTGTCCAACGTTGATGGGAATTCCATTGGCCTGGACGAGTCCGGTATACTGGAAAGTGGCAACATTGCCGGGACCGGCTGTGTTTGTGAGAAGGTGAACCTGTCCTGAACCATCGCCTACCATCATATCCATATCACCATCGTTGTCGATGTCAGCAAATGTGGGGTGCATATATTGTCCGATGCCCAATGAAGAGAGGTTGAGCCAATTCGTGGCTTCCGCCTGAAATGAGGGTTCGGTAGCTGTTCCAATATTGATATAGAGATCTAACCGCGGCAGAAATTCAGCTCCACCCAGAAATTCTCCCCTGCTGCCAATTACCAGGTCCTTCAGTCCATCACCATTGTAATCAAACAGGGTTGGGGCGGAAACTTCTCCGAGATCAATCATTTCATCCTGAAGAAAATCCGTTTGCCGAAAGGCAAAAACAGGGGCATCATCGAGCCCCATGTTTTCATAAAACCAGACCGATCTGGCATTGGCCGAAAGAAATGGATTGTTTACCCCAACAAGCAAATCCCGTACGCCATTACCTGTTACATCTTCGTAATATGCTGCCGGAAAATTATCGAGCGCTACCGCCGGGCCCCCGAAACCTGCGGGGAAATCAATTGAACTGGAAACAATGCTGTCGCGTCCATTGCTGCCCACCCCATTTTCGAGGAAAGTTAAATTGCTGTACGTAACATCTCCAAGAATAATATCGGGAAGACCGTCGGCTGTGGCATCAAAAGCGAGCAAACTGGAGCCAATATGGCGGTTGTCGTCTCCGGATTTGGGATTTGGAACATTGAAGGAGCATGTTGTGCCCAGGGTAATGTTGTTGCTCTCAAGACCTTCTTCAAATTGACCGTAACAGCGATTTCTCAATACATAGTTGTCCAAACCGCATTCGCCTGTGTTTTCAACGCTTTGATTTTCATGGTATTCCACAGTCGTGCCTCCCAGGGTAAAAACCAGAATATCCATATCTCCATCTCCATCAAAATCGAAGATGGCGGGTATATCCTGCGAACTGATATAAATATTGGTTGTCACCGGATTGCTGACAAAAGGATATAAGGTCTGCAAGGAATTGTTGACGAGTTCAAACTGAGGCGGGCCATTCCCGGTCGTTGTGTTTTTGTAGACAGCGAAAGATCCGCCTACTGAACTATACGTAAATATGTCTTTTTTGCCGTCGCAGTTATAATCCCTGAGTAACGCCCAATCCGTCAGAAGAGGAAAATTTACAGTTGAATGCGGATCGTACAGGTAAGTCATTTCTCCTCCCACCAGATTTCCAATAAAAATGAGACTGCGATTGCCGGCTTTATCAAAAACGAATATGTCGTCTTCCAGGCCATCATTGTCTGCGTCGAAAACCGAAATCTGAGCTGCGTTGATTCCCCCGGCCCATGCGCAGAGCATATCCTGCCCATTGCCGTGTTTCACAGGTATGGCTGTTGAGGGTGTAACCTGAAACTGACCAAAAAGGGTGGCAGGAAAAAGGATGAGAATCAGGCAGCGAATCATAAAATCAACATTTATTCAAAGGTAATACTCCTTTTATAGCCTTGCTTCACCTAATATGGTCATTTCTTGGAATGTTGAACATACCCTGCAATACAAGGAAATTGATGAAAATCAATATTTTTAGAGGGAATGTTGGGTGATTGGGAAATTACCCATTTAAATCTATATTTGCGCCTCGATAAAAAATCGTAAACCCGCTCGCATGCAAAACAAAGGTGCAATTTGGCTATTTACCATACTCCTGGCGCTGGCCTGTCTATATCAAATATCATTTTCGTTCTTCACCAGCAGTTTCGAAAAAAAGGCCGAAGCGTCAGCTATGGCTCAGATGGATTCTGTAAGGGCCGTTGACGG
>JBGTLS010000400.1:0-1513 GCA_041744015.1 Cryomorpha sp.
TCCTGGAAGGAGATGATTTTTTTGACATGGGTTTTGGAGGAAACCGGATCATCCCGTTTTACACGCGCCGGATTGGACTCAATGACAACCGTGAACCGGTACCCATTATCGCCGGGGCCCGCCTTCTTGGAAAAGAGCAAAACAGCACCATCGGTGTGATGAGTTTGCAAACCGGGGCGGCGGAAGGGCAGGCATCAACAAATTACACCACGGCCAGTTGGCGACAGGATGTAGGTAAACAAAGCGTCATCGGAGCCATGACCACCAACAGGATTGAAGAAGGACGTTGGCACACCACCACGGGAATTAATGGGCGATATAGCACAGCAAAGCTATTGGGAAATAAAAATTTCGATGTAGGTGGCGCATACATTCACACCTATAATACGGATACCGTTTTCGATGATCAGGCCTTTGCATATCGGGTTTTCGCGAGCTACCCGAACGACAAACTGATGATTTTTGCTTCCACGCAGCGTAGTCCGGCGCCCTTTGAACCCGAAGTAGGGCTGATGCGGCGGCGCAATTTTCGCGAAAGCTTCGCTCAAATAAGTCTGAGGCCAAGACCTAAAAATCATTTTAAATGGATTCGTCAGTTTGACTTTTCACCAGGACAAGTTACCTATACCCTATACGATGACACAAAGGAAATTCAGAGTTTCGAACATCAGATTCGATATTTCGGATTTGACACCCGAAGTGGCGAATCAATTGGATTTGATTACAGAATTGTAGCAGAAGGTATTTTGGATGATTTTGAAATTGCACCTGACATTTTTATTCCCCAGGGTACCTATTGGTGGCGCCAATGGGAAGGTGAATTCAGCACTTTTACCGGAAGAACTTTGTCCATGCTGACCCGGGTGGTTCATGGAGATTTTTACAATGGTTCGAGCACACAAAATCAAACCCAACTTCTTTGGCGTGCAACAAAATATTTCAACATCAACCTGCGCTACGAAAAAAACATTGTCGATTTGCCCGGTGGCAGTTTTGAAACAGATTTGATAGGATCACGCATCGAATACGCCATCAATCCGAATGCTTTTGGCTCCCTGCTCACCCAGTGGAATTCTGCCCAAAACGAATTCAACTTTAATTTCAGACTTCAGATTATTCCTAAAATCGGAACGGATTTTTTCCTCATAGTGAATCAAATTTACGACACGTCCAATAATACCTTCGATCCCCAACGCGGCACCATTCTGGGAAAATTGATCTGGCGTTTTATCATTTAAGGAAAATTTATCCAAGCTTAACATCTGAAAGGGGACGGGAGCGGTAATTTTGGAATCATACCAAAACGAAAACCATGTCGAAGCCCAAAAAATTCCCGGAGCAGAAATTGTCTCAACCTGGAGATGAACACAAAATGAAGCCGCAGCCGGAATACATTCGAAAAAACTATCGCGGTTCGGATAAATTAAAGAACAAAGTGGCGCTCATCACCGGAGGTGACAGTGGCATTGGGCGCAGCGCGGCTGTTCATTTTGCACGGGAAGGTGCCGATGTC
>JBGTLS010000401.1:0-7140 GCA_041744015.1 Cryomorpha sp.
TTTGATGAAAATGATATCATGATACCGTTCCCTATTCGAACTTTGGATTTCGGAATTAAAGGTGGAGAAAAACTGGTGGAGGTTATTGAAGCTACGGGGTTGAACAAATCCGGTAAAAATGGATCGGAAAGAATAGAGAATTATTCACCTAATGAAAGTTCAGGCAATGGGTAAGCTGATTATCATATCGTTTACGTGAATTGTATTAAAATTTTGTGATCTTTGGTACCACCTTTGCATTTCTGGGAATGAAGGAATGAAAAGAAACGACGTATCGAAAAGGAAGATATCTCAAATGTTCCCAACAATACTGAAGGTTCTCTGGATTTCCCAAATAAATTAACATTGTAAACTAATCACAAACAACACAAAAACTAACTCATTATGGGGAATCTACTCTACACCATCGCTGTCATCCTGATCATTATCTGGGCCATCAGTTTTTTCGGAGGCTTTGTAACAGGAGGTCTTATTCACATTCTTCTGGTAATTGCTGTCATCGCTGTAATTCTGAGATTGATCAGAGGCGGAAGGGTCTAAATGCGCTTAATTTAATTTTTAACTAAAAACCCAGATAAAAAATCATGGAACACTCAAATAACAATGGAAAGTTGATTGGAGCATTACTAATCGGTGCACTTGTAGGTGCTGCAGCTGGAATTCTGTTTGCCCCGGAAAAGGGCGATAAACTCCGCGGTAAGATAGCATCAGGCGCTAGAGATCTTGCGGATGAAATCAAATCACGCGTAGAAGCGGAAGTAAATAACCTACGCCATAAAGCAGATCAATTTGGCCATCGTGCAGAAGAACGTGCCGGTGATATGGCCAATAGTGTAAAACAGGCGACTGATTCAATCAAAAATCACAACTAAATATAAGTATGGCAGCCGGAATGAATTCCGGCTGCCTTTTTTTCAGAATTATAAATTTAAATTTATCAATATGCCGGATTTCGACAGATTCGAAGCACTTTCGGAGAGCTTGAAAGCTTATATCCAGACCAATATTGAACTTGCAAAGCTCCAGGCCATTGAGCGTGCTTCTGTTATTGGAAGTGCTATTGCATCAAGCGTAATTTTGGGTGTTGTAGGACTTTTATTTGTTGTATTCTTAAGTATTTGGGCAGGTCTATATTTAGGCTTACTCTTAGGAGCTTATCATTTAGGATTTGCATGTGTTGCTGGATTCTACTTCTTAATTGTCATTATTTTAGTTTTAAGCAAAAAGAAACTGATAGGCGATCCTGTTAGAAATATCATCGCGCGGATAGCCTTTTCGAAATCTGAATAAAATCACAATCATGAGCAATTCCTTGCCAGTAAAAATATCTGGATACGCAGAATTAAATTTGCGAATCATGCATCTGAAGTCTGACAAATTTGAACAGGAACAAGAAATAAAGCGAAATTTTCAAATGTTGGGTCAAAGTCTCAATCCGATGAATGTAATTCGAAATTCCATTCAGGGACTTACTAAAGACAATGAAGTAAAAACAGATCTCGCAATAATGGTTGTGAAATTGGGAACAAATTTTATCATTCACCGTGTACTAAAACGATATGGCGGTATAGTGGGATTTGTAGGTAGTATCGTTTTAGGTAAACTGTCGACTTCTCTTATTCGAAATAATATTCCACACCTGATTACAGGTGTTTCTAATTTGCTGCATAGTAAGAGGAACGATGAAGAATTGGAGGATCAAACATATATCTAAACTTTGCATCATAATTATTGAATGAAAGCTGACTCCAGATAGAGTCAGCTTTTTTTTGTGGAAAAAATTATATCTCAATCAAACACGATCCTTCATAGCATTGTAATGTATAAGGAGCGTGCTTACTTCAGAATGACGATTGAAAAATACTTGCAGGATAAAAGTAATCATCGTAATATTGCAATGTAATTGAACAGTGGATCATGGGACTTACCCAATCAGCACTTATAACTCAAGGAGAAAATGAACCTTGCAACCCTCCGAAAGCTTTGGCGCATCATGTCCGAATCGCCCTATGCGAATTCCTTCCGAAATCTCAAACCTGTATTAACAGAAACCTGGTTCAGTATCCCGGTCACGCCCAGGCTGCAATTAGTCAGTATTTACAGGAATTCAAATCGACCACATTTTACAGAGCCACCGACGGGGATTTAGTTAGCTATTGCATTAATCCTATCTGGTAGAATGAAATTCGGGCGTTGTTTTCCGGACTATTTTTGACAAACCAAAACCCTGATCAATGTTGCTAAAAACGCAACTTCAGATAGAAATCAAATAGTTATTCTAAATAGTACACAACATGAACGCAGAGAATCAAAAACAAATTGTCAAAGACAAATACACGCAAATCGCCTTACAGGATAAGGCAATCAATGCCTCCAGTTGTTGCGGAGCGACGAATTCTTCCAATGAAATATACAACATCATGACCGACGATTATTCGGATCTCAAGGGATACAATAGTGATGCAGACCTCGGGCTTGGATGTGGATTACCCACAGCTTTTGCTAAAATACAGCGGGGCGATACTGTTATAGACCTCGGATCAGGTGCCGGCAACGACTGTTTTGTCGCACGACATGAAACAGGTATGAAAGGAAAAGTAATCGGTATCGATTTTACGGAAGCCATGATCGTTAAAGCGCGGCAAAATGCTGAGAAGCTCGGTTTTAACAATGTTGAATTTCGACAGGGTGACATCGAAAATATGCCTGTTTCTGACAATATAGCAGATGTGGTTGTGAGCAATTGTGTTCTCAATCTGGTGCCGAACAAAACGGCCGTAATGCGTGAAATCTTTCGGATTCTCAAACCCGGTGGGCATTTCAGTATTTCAGATATCATTTTGGTGGGAGACTTGCCGGATGCGTTGAGGAATGACGCTGAAATGTATGCCGGATGTGTTTCAGGGGCCGTTCAAAAAGTTGAATATCTCAAAATAATTGAGGACGCAGGTTTTGAATCTGTGACTGTTCAAAAAGAAAAATCCATTGTCCTTCCTGACGGAATCTTATCCAATTACTTAAATTTCGGGGAGATACGGGAATTCAAAAAAGGTCAAACCGGTATTTTCAGTCTGACGGTATTTGCAGAAAAACCAGGTAGCAAAAAGGAAAAAGAGCGAATTTTGTTCTCAGATTCAAAATCTGGTTGCGAACCTAATTCCAGCTGTTGCTAATATGAAAGCATTTATAACCATTACCCTTCTCATCGTATCCAATTCATTTATGACCCTGGCCTGGTATGGCCACCTGAAATTTGCACAATGGCCGGCTATGGCGAAAGTTGGACTTTTTGGAATTATCGTCATTAGTTGGGGTATTGCCTTTTTCGAATACATGGCAATGATTCCAGCCAATCGAATTGGATACATCGGCAATGGAGGCCCATTTTCAATCTGGGAATTAAAGGTTTTGCAGGAAGTGGTAACATTGGTGGTGTTTTCAATTTTTACATTGCTCATTTTCAAATCCGAACCCTTCAAATTAAATCATTTGATTGGGTTTGGATTTCTGGTTCTTGCAGTGTTCTTTATTTTCAAGAAGTGATTCACTTCAGAAATTCCGCTTTCATATCTGAAGTCTGTTTAGACCTGTGTCAATCGACAATTTGATGGGTTTAACAAGAGGAATATACAATCAAATACCACAGAGTGGGGAGGGAATACCCCATTCTTACTGATCTCTACGATTAATCGCAAAATTCTTAAAGTTCGAATGAAACAATGCCTCCTCGATTGTCTCTTTAAATAGCTGACCAATTTATTCGATATCCACTTCTTTGGCAATGTGCTGGAAGCTGTCTCCATATCTTATCGGATATCAAAGCTCAGGGGATCCTTCCCCACTATCCAAATTTATAATTTATAACATTCACTATCAGAACAATATATATCGCCAAGAAGATTTGTGCCAGGCTTCAACTGTAAGCGTTTCCAGAGTTTATTTCCTCCTTCATTCGAAAAATAATGTATTGATAATGAGTATATCATCTTATTCTCCCGGTGACAATTTGATATGATGGAAAAATAGTCCGCTCATGGATTACAAATATTCAAAACTTCATCATTTCGGTGAGAGATGTTAATTAACATTTCCAGGGCTCCATTCTTTCACATGGGCATAATAGTTGAAACCGCTGGAACAAATTCCGCCACCAATGGTCGGTTCCAAACGCAAGAAATACTATGAATATGGACTTAATTCTTATCGTGGAGAGCAATCTGAAAAACTCAAGAGGTTATAAAAACATCATGTTGACATCTCGTAGAGTTGGAAGAGTGGTGGAAAAAACGAGCGGTAAAGAAGCGCTGGAATTTTTGAAGGACGTAGAACTGTCGAACGGAAAATTGCCGGATATGGTTTTCGTCAGTACAACTTTGCCGGATATGCAATGCTGGGATTTTCTCGATACCTACCGGAAAAATTTTGGTGAATTACGAGATAATTCCATTGTTATGCTCACCGCTACGAGTGATGTTAAAAATCTCATCAAGAGTGCCGTTCACCCGGAAGTTCAGGATTTTCTCATACATCCTGTCATGGATAGCGAAGTGGAACGTGTGATGAACGATTTTGCATATCATCAAAGATATCATATGCATAGTATTCAGCGACAAGCTGGATAAAGTAAAACAGGTATAGAAAATATCGCAGTTTAAAGTAATAGAGCACTAAAATTAAGTGCTTTTTCTTTTACCCGTTTCCTAAGTTGTATTCAGTTATTCATCATCAATGGTCAACTCAACATGCTTATAACGTACGGCTTGTTTGGTTGGTCGTATCCGGTTCCCATTGCGCGTCGCGAATACATAAGTGATCTGAGCACCAAGGAAAAATATGATTGAGGTGAAAAATACCCAAATTAAAAGCACAACTATGGCTCCTGCGGCTTCATATATAGCTGGCGCCCCACTTTGAGATATATAATAACCTATGCCATAGCGACCCAGCGCAAAAAGTATAGCAGTGGTCCCCGCACCTACCCAGGTATCTTTCCATTTGAGCCGAATATCCGGAAGGAAACGAAATAACATGGCAACCAAAACAGTGGTGACGATTAATTGGAATATCCAGGTAGTAACCTTAACCGCGAAATCATCCAACCCCGGAGTCCATTGAACGATGTAGTCAACAAATGCTCCAATCAATGCATTTGCTATAAGCGAAACAATTAGAACCAGCGATATACCCAGTATAATCACAAATGAGATCGCACGAATTTTAAAAAATTCCAGCGCACCAATCCTCGGCTTACTTTTAACCCGAAAAATGAGATTGAGTGATCTTTGGGTGGTCGCAAATACAGTGGTCGCAGTAAATACAAGGATGAGAAGATTGATCATCGTACGGAAGAAGGTGGCCTGTAAAACACCGCTATTATTCACACTCTCCCGGATTTGATCTATGCCTTCTTTCCCCATCACCTGACTCAATTCGCTATAGAGAGCTTCCTGTACTTTGGGTTCTCCTAAAAAAAATCCCGAAGTATTGATGATTAGAATTAATATTGGCGGAATGGAAAAAATCGCATAATAAGATAGTGCTGCGGCCAGTGTGATGGTCTGATCGTCACCGAATTTATCAAAAAAATTTTCCAGCCCTGTCTTAAAGCGCTTCCAGTCAATTATTTTAAACATGTGCCTCTAATCCTTGCGACAAAGAACGCATTTATTTGGCTACCTGCCCTTTGTGTTCTTGAGGTTTTTTACCGGGTTGCAGAAGTTGTTGCAGAGCCTGCCCTATTTCCATTGATTCCTGACAAGTTACCAGGTTGCCGTCATAGCAAATGACATCATCACTCCAATTACACCCGGCGTTTACGACATCCGTTTTAATGGCCAACGGCGAGGTAACCACGTGATTTTTAATGGAAGGAGATTCTAAAAGAACCTGAACTGCATAATTTTCAGCAATCAGGATCTTCTGCTGACTCAAAAATGAACGGACAAATTCTACTGCCCTGCGGTCAGACCTTAGTTTCAAAGCGCTCGCCATGCCGCCTGATATGAATAAACCATCAAATCCAGAAGAATTTTTTGGACACGACTCATTCACGGTAAGCACATCCCCCCAAATATCGTGATTCCAGGTGCGCACATGGTTGCCCTTTGGACTTAAGACGATCACTTCCACTTTGTTTTTGAGGAAATAACGAATTGCTAATGTTGCAGATAAAAGTTCCGACCCATCATCCAGCAACAAAGCAAACCTTAAATCTTTCTTATCTTTTGTACCCATTGCATATTTTTGATTTTCTAAAGGTGCAAAATGCTGACCAAAAAAAAGATCGACCATAGTGCAAAATTGACGGGGATAAAGCAATTAGCAGGATGCAATGATGTTAACCAGTCGATTATCCGCCCAAAGGCATTATGAACAATTCAGTTTTGCTGAGGTCATATATGTCCAGCCTGGCCAGCCGGGTTCATATCAAGTATTTATAAACTGTTTGAGAATCATACCGTGCTTTAGCAAACCTCAAACACAGGCTGAAATAATCGCTGATACCACACAAACGACTTCTACCTCTCTGGTAAAAGGTAGAAAATTGGTATTTTGAAATCTAAAGTAAACCGTTTTCCATTTCTGAAATTCTTCAATCAAACTAACCAAATCCAAAAATTATTCAGTTTGACGAGAATATCTTACCTTCACGTCACAGAACTGACCAACGTAATTTTTATATGAATAAGATTCTCGTAATTGACGACGAACTTGATATTTGCCTGATTTTGCAAAGGTTTCTTACCAAACATGGGTTTGAAGTCGCTATTGCAAACACCGGGAAAGATGGCCTTGCATCCATCAAAAAGACTCGCTTCGACCTGATAATTTCCGATTATCGCCTCCCTGACTTCGACGGACTGTCCCTCTTGAAGGAAATTAAGAAAGAAAGACCTCAGGTGAAGGTGATTATTATTACCGGTTATTCAGACATCCGAATGGCAGTTGAAGTGATCAAGTACGGAGCGGTTGATTACATCACAAAGCCTTTGTATCCTGAAGAGTTATTGAATTTAATCAGGGAAACCCTCGACGGAGCCGAACAATCTGAAAACATTGAGGTTCAAAAAACCCAACGCACAAAATCTTCTGCACCGAAGGTGGGAGAAACCCCCTATATCGTGGGATCAAATACTGCAT
>JBGTLS010000402.1:0-8344 GCA_041744015.1 Cryomorpha sp.
ATTGTTGTACTTCTTTACCAATTCCTGATGCAAACTTCCTCCACCCATTACTGATATAACGAAATTTCCTTTTTTGAATTCATCCGGCCAATCCACAAGTTTCGCGAAATGATACAGGTAAAATGCTTTTACCATCGCCCCGGTATCCTTTCCTTCAAATTCAGGTACCTGTTGCGAATAGGCAACAGTTGAAACCAATAAAGCTATGACCAGTAAAAGATTTTTCATATTACACCCTTGGGTGTGTTGCTAATGTAAGGGTTTGCGAGACCGGTAGCATTTCAAATAAAATTTCTTTTGAACGTTGCATTATGAATTAATCAGGCTAGATATACGTAAGCTATTGAGGTAAAGTTTCCTGGGTTTTGATTAATGTCCGGATGACCTTGTGGGCGCATTCAGAACTTCCAAATCCCTGTCAAACAGGTACAATCCACCTTTGTCATTTCCAATGAGGTTTAATTTGTCGAGGATCGTGCGCGCCAGAGCCTCTTCCTCTATTTGTTCCGATACATACCACTGCATAAAATTGTGGGTGGTATAATCTTTTTCTTTCAGGCAAATGTCCACCACACCATTGATTTCTTCGGTCACCTTGGCTTCGTGATCAAAAAGAGCCTTGAAAATGCTCTGAATCGAATCGAACTTTTTTGGGGGTTTACCCAAAGCTGGAATTTCTGCCCGGCCACCGCGCTCATTCACATATTTGATAAGTTTCAACATATGCTGTCTTTCTTCATCACTATGCCTGTATAGAAACCTGGAGACCCCATTAAGACCTTCTGTTTCAGCCCAGCTGGCCATAGCGAGATAAAATTGTGATGAAGTACCTTCGACCTCAATTTGAGCGTTTAAGGCATTTTCAATGGTAGTAGAGAGCATAAAGGGTTTTTGACAAATATACACAGCGCTTTAAACTATCCGCCATCCAGCACATAAAATCATTGGTGTTCAGAATTTCGATCAGCCAGTGCTGTGAACAAAGCTGCGACACCTCAAAAATCAGCAGTAGTAATAATTCTTATCTTCAGCGCCTGTATGAGTAAGAAGAAAAAATCAAAATTTATACCCCAAAGTCGCAGTCCTAAAAAGGAAAATATTCGGGGAGAAATCACTGACTTGTTGCGGGAATATCCAGATAAACAGTTCAATTACAAACAAATTGCCGCCCGTATTGGAATTACCGAACCAGAAGGTCGGAAAAACGTGCTGGCTGTGCTTGATCAATTGGTAGAACTTGAAATGATACTGCAGCCCGATACCGGGAAATATACGATTCATCCTAATCAAACTGCCGTTATTCAGGGTACCATTGATTTTACAAAAACTGGTGCTGCATATGTTTCAACTGACAAATCAAAATCTGACATATACATTCAGGAAGGTAAAACCGGCCTTGCGCTGCAGGGTGATGTGGTGGAAATAAGCATCACCGGTGGTCGCCGGGGTCAGATCGAAGGAAAAGTTTTGAGTGTCGTATCACGTGGTACGGATCAATATGTTGGAATCATTGAAATAGCCGAAAATCACGCCTTTTTTGTCCCCACCAATTCCCGGATTCACGTTGATTTTTACATAGATCAAAGCAAGCTGAACGGTGCCAAAAACGGTCAGAAAGTGATTGTCAGGCTACTTGACTGGACCAACGAAAAGAAATCTCCTTTTGGTGAAATTGTCACTGTGCTTGGGGAACCAGGAGACAATGAAGTCGAAATGCACGCCATACTCATCGAGTTTGGATTACCCTTTGAATTTCCCGACGCTGTGCTTGAAGCTTCTGAAAAAGTTCCGGTGGAAATTTCTGAAGAAGAAATAGCGAGCCGCAGGGATTTCCGGAAAGTGACCACTTTTACGATTGATCCCGAAGATGCCAAAGATTTTGATGATGCCCTGAGTTTACAAAAACTCGACAATGGAAAGTACGAAATTGGAGTACACATTGCGGATGTGTCGCACTACGTCAAGCCCGGCAGCATCATTGATGCCGAAGCGGTAAAACGAGCCACATCCGTATATCTGGTTGACCGTGTAGTGCCCATGTTGCCAGAAGTGTTGTCAAACTTTGTATGCTCTCTGCGGCCAGATGAAGACAAACTCTGTATGTCGGCAATTTTTACATTTACCGAAGACGGAAAACAAACAGATGAGTGGTTTGGGAAAACGATCATTCGAAGCGACCGCCGCTTTGCATACGAGGATGCTCAAAAAATTATCGAAGGTGCTGATGGGGATTATGCCGATGAAATCAGGAGACTGCACAATTGGGCCACTGTCATGCGCAAAAAAAGACTCGACAGTGGGGCACTCGAATTTGGCGGAGCAGAAGTGAAATTTAAATTGGACGAGACAGGAAAACCCATAGGCGTTTATCAAAAAATCACCAAAGAAGCCAATTGGCTTATTGAAGAATTTATGCTGTTGGCCAATAAACAGGTGGCCTCATACATAGGCATTCCCCGAAAGGGTGAAACGCCAAAAACATATGTTTACCGGATTCACGATTTGCCTGACGAAGATAAGCTCGCCACACTCCGCGATTTTGTTGGACGATTGGGTTATAAATTGAAAAGTGTGAAACCCGAAAATGCTTCATCCGCGCTTAACGAGCTTATGAGACAAATGAAGGATAAGCCAGAGGAAGACATCATTAAGCAAATGGCTATTCGGACCATGTCTAAGGCTGTGTATTCTACAGAAAATATAGGTCATTATGGCCTGGCGTTCGATTATTATACCCATTTCACTTCTCCCATCCGCAGATATCCCGATCTGATAGCCCACCGCCTGCTACACCACTATCAAAACAAAGGTAAAAGTGTGTCATCGGATGAGACAGAACGTCTGTGTAAGCATTCGTCGAGTATGGAAAAGCGCGCTTCTGATGCTGAGCGCGCTTCTATCAAATACAAACAGGTGGAATTTATGATGGACAAAATCGGAGAAGTTTTTGCCGGCACCATCAGTGGACTTACGAGATGGGGAATGTATGTGGAATTGGAAGGAAATAAATGTGAGGGAATGGTACCACTCAATTCGCTTCAGGACGATGTATACCGGTTTGATGAAAAAACCAATCAGATCATTGGTACCCGCTACAAAGAGGTGTTCGAATTTGGCGATAAGGTGAAGGTAAAAGTCAATGGAGCCGACCTGATCATGAAACAGCTCGATTTCAGAATGGCTTAAACCAGATTGATCTTATTGCTCAAATCATCTTTATAAGAACCACCAATTGGAATCACTTTTTTATCGTTTTCCAAAATCAGGTTTGGTTGTTCTATCGCCGCAATTTTGTCCAGTCTGACGATGAAAGACCGGTGAACCCGGATAAAATCCTCGCCAGGTAATTTCTTCTCAATATCTTTCATTGTTGAGTGAATGGTATACCTGCTATTCAATGCATTGATGACCACGTAGTCTTTGAGCGCCTCAACAAAGTATATATCTGAGGTTTTCAATTTCACAAGGCGTGAATTTGACTTCACGAAAATAAAATCTTTGGATTCTTTGTTTTCCACAAGGGAATAGAGCAGATCGCGTTCCTTGCGTACCTCCATCTCCTTTTGATGTTTGTAGATTGCCATCTCAATGGAAGTATGAATATCTATCTCCTTGAATGGTTTAATAATATATCCGTAAGGTTCAGTTACTTTGGCTTTAGAAAGCGTTCCTTCATCTGCATAAGCTGTCAGGTATATTACCGGAACCATCATGCGCGATTTTATTGTTTCTGCCGCCTCAATTCCCGTCATCTGCCCTTTCAACATGATGTCCATTAAGACAATATCTGGTTTCAATTCTAGGGCCAGTTCAATTGCCTTCTCACCAGTTGAAGCAGACCCAACGACGTTGTATCCGAGTTTTTTTAGACTGTGCTGTATGTCTTTTGACACGATTGCCTCGTCTTCAATTACCAATACATTCGTTTTTGCCATCTACAATCGGGTGTTACTGTTTTTCAAAAGTAATTAAATATTTTGTTCCATCCTTAGAAGTCACGTCTATTGTGGCATCCAATTGATCAATGAGTGTATGTACGAGTTGAAGACCCAATGAATCAGAGTTACTCACGTCCAATCCTTCAGGTAAACCTATTCCATTATCCTCAATTTCAATCTCAATAATCTTCTCAAAATCCCGTATGCTCAATGTAATTTCACCGTAAGTGCCCGGTGGAAAAGCATATTTTAAGGCATTTGACACAAGTTCGTTGATAATTAGTCCGCATGGAATAGCCTGATCAAGACTCAGAAAAACTTTTTCAAACTTCGTTTTGAGTGCAATTTTTCCAATATCGATGCTATAGGAATGAATTAGGTTGTTTGATAAACTCAATATGTAATCACTAAACTCTATGCGTGAAAAGTCTCTGGTCTGATAGAGCGACTCATGGATAAAGCTCATAGATTTTATTCTATTTTGGCTCTCTCTCAGGATATTTAGCGAATTCTCATCTTTCACATAGGATGATTGTAAATTCAGAATACTACTGATGACCTGAAGGTTGTTTTTCACACGGTGATGCACTTCCTGAAGCAATATTTCCTTCTCATGGATAGACTCAAGCATTTGCTCCTCGATGATTTTCTTTTCTGTAATCTCATACGAAAGACATGATATCTCTTTCACCCGATCATCTTCGAGATATATCGGATTTAGAAAAGTTTCCATCCACCTCTTTTGACCATCCTTCCCATAAATCAACCCTTCAAACTGTTGCTTGTTGCCTTTGAATACATCAGAAAAATGCGTTCTGAGTTCTTTCAGCCCTTCTTCATTTACTGAAGATCCCAATGCAGCCACAAAATCACTCCCAATGCTTACCTCATGTCCGAGTAATTTGAAATGCTGTATCGCAAAAACTTTGTTGTAGGAAACTATCCGCAAATTCCTATCCACCGTCCAGATTAGCATGGCCGTACTATCAAAAATGGCGTTGATTTTCGCAGCCTGATCCTTTAATTTTCTTTCCGCTGTTCGTTTAAATGTAACTGTTTGTGCAATGCCTGCTATCTCTTTGATAATCCCTTCTTCATCGAAAATGGGGCTGAGAAATACTTCATCGACATGTTCCTTTTTATACTTATCCACCTGCACGGTCTGAAACTGGACCATTTCTCCATTTAACACGCGACTGTAATATCTTTCAATAATTTCTCTGCTTCCTTTGGAACACTTTTCACTGATATCAATGGCGTTTATTCCTGTAGCGATTTGCACATCAAACCTCTCCGAAAGCTTTTTTTCATAAAAGTCGTTAAAGGATGTAAACCTAAAATCAGTATCTACCGACCAAATCATGTGATTTGCGGCATTAAAAATTGTACTGATTTTCGCCGACTGCTCGTTTATTCTGCGCTCGGCGGTTTTCTTATCTGTAATGTCCACCGCCATACCAGCGACTTCTTTTACTTTATTTTTAATACGGCCATCAATGATCGGACTCAGATAAACTTCTCTGAAGTAGGTCTTCCCATCTTTATCCCGCGTTTTTGTTTGAAAATAAATGCGCTTACCCGTTTCAAAAACCTCTCTGTACTTGCCTTCCCAAAAACCATGGTATTCATCGGAGGCAAATTTTTTCTTCGGTTTGTTTAAATCGGTATTCAACTCCGGAACAACACCATACAACCGGAATATGGTGTCCTGATACTTTTTATTGAAGGATGTTAAGGCTGTATTCTCGTTTACCGTCCAGAACATGATGTCGCCACTGTCGAAGATGGCTTCTATTTTAGCCTGTTGTTCCTGGGCTCTCATGTCAGCTTCAATAGCCGCAGTAACATCCCGCATAATGCTTCTCACCGAGTGTGGTCTGCCAGCCTCAAACTTTAAATTTTCTTTTGATTCAACCAGTATTTCTGACCCATCCTTGCGGTTGAGAACCCATATTTGTGTTTTTGTCGGTCTTCCTTTGGTGATACCTTCAAAGTAATTCAGATATTTTTCCTTCGATTCTGCACTCATCAGATCAAAAAAACAAAGTTTTTCAATCTCTGAATCTATATATCCCAAAGCCTCTTTCCAGGCCTTATTTACATAGAGTATCCGGCCGTTTGGATCAAGTCCCTGAATGAGGTCAGATGCATTTTCAAACAGATCTACGTATTTTTCTTCTGTATTGGCAAGTTGTTTTCTGGATTCAACTATATCCGTAATATCTTTCATACCACATACGTAGCCCAATCCTTTTCCACCTTCGCTTCTCAATTGGGAAACTGATAAAAATACATTACAAATACTTTCTGATTTTCGCAGACAGGAGATTTCCCCTTCAAATTCACCTTCTCTATTCACCTGTCTGATTATATGAGCCAATTCATCACGTTGCTCGAATAACATCTTTACCGGTTGACCGATGACATCATCTTTCGAAAAACCCAGAATTCGCTGTGCAGTTCTGTTAAATTCCTGAATATTTAATTCACTGTCAAGCGATACAATCATATTCATTGAACTACCTATGATGCTATTCGCATATTCTTCGGCCTCCAATAATTTCTTCTGAGTCTTTTTATGTTCCCCTATTTCAAGTTTTAATATCTGATTGATTTCTTCTGCCAAATCTGCCCTTATCTGATGTTGAGAAAGAGCATATTTCATATCTCCATTCTGATAAACATCAAGAACAAAGGAAATAATGGCAAATTCACTTTTCAGCTTATTGGCAACTATCTCTACTTCAACTCTGTTATCCTTGTCCGCTATTACTACATTTCCTACATAAAATCCGTTTTCTTCAATGGCCGAGTTCAATCGCTCCATTTCCCTTTTAGGGAAAATATCTTTCACATTTAAACCCGCATGGGGGTTTCCCGGAAAATTTGCGCCGTGCCGATTAATAAAAACAATCTCCCATTTACGTGTATTTACAATCCACGCCGGAATGTTCATGGCATTTGTATAATCTTCCCATTCTTGCATGGGAATTGCCAAATCCTTGTCGTTATCTCTCAACAGAAAATCAGTTTGTAGATCGTAAAGCTAAAAACTATTTAGCTCTCTGCGTCAATCACTGCTTCCACACCTTCTTCAGAGATCACACGCTTCCCATTTATTTTTATTTCCCTACCCTGCTTGTACTTGATATTTAGCACTTCAACTCCCAATTCGTCGAATTTCTTCCAGGTACCCGTTCGCACGCCACTGGAGTATTTTCCTTCCATTCTCAATTTTCCATTTGGATGATACCAACTGTGTTTACCCACAGGTAATCCCGCTACATATTTTCCGACGTAATTGGTGGTCCCATCCGGATACTCGTAAATCCACTCACCCTGCCTTTCTCCATCTACATATGATCCTTTTTCTATGTGGTCTCCAACTTCATAAAACCACAAACCTTCCCGCAATCCGTTGACATATTCACCTTGTGTAACTATTTTTCCTTCCCCATCATATTCCACAGCAGCACCATCTTCTTTTCCTCTTCTGTAAAATTCTTCACGACGAAGTTTACCGTCTTCGTAATACCATTTCCATTCTCCCTGGGGTAGCCCATTGAGATACTTTCCTCTGTGCTCAATTTTTCCATTTTCATGGTAAAATATCCATTCTCCTGTTCTTTCGCTGTCTTTATATTCACCTTCAGCCCTTAATACCCCCGAATCAAAATACAACTTCCATGGACCCTCAAAACCTCCATTCTGATCTACAATTCCTTCGGCTACTTTACTCCCTTTTCTATACACTTCCCCTCCGGTGATTTCCCCATGTTGATCGTACACCCTGTGGGTTCCTTCCTTTTGCCCATCTACATATCCACCGCTGGATTTTACAGTGCCATCGGCAAAATACGTATTTCGCAGATCCAATATGACTGATTCTTCTGAATCAGTTACCAATTCCCCATCTCTGTATTTTTCCAGTGTGAGCAAATCTCCCTTTTTATCATAGGTTTTGAAAATACCATTTTTCTTGTCGTTCATGTAAAAACCCTCCTCTGCCATGATCCCATTGGGATGATAATTAATCCAGGGGCCTCGTTTGTTGCCCCGGTTATCATAGCGGTTAATTTTATCCGCTCTCCTCAGATTACCATCTCTGTAATTCAGCAACGTAATAATTCTACCGTCCAAATCAAATTCAAAACCATCCCCATTTTCCTTGCCTTCAGCAAATGGAACCACTCTTTGTTTTTCACCTGTTGGATAGTAAAATGTAGATGAATTGCACTTTACATCTTCACAAAATTCCAATACCTCATATTTGATCCCATCTTTGTAATTCACCTGAGTGCCGTGCCTCTCCCCGAACCGGTAATTTATTTCATTAACTTTTTCTCCATTCTCTGCATAGAACACCCATGTACTGTCCAATTCAAAATTATTTCTGTTCCCTTCTG
>JBGTLS010000403.1:0-2142 GCA_041744015.1 Cryomorpha sp.
ATCTGTAAGGTGAGACGTTTCGGCTCTGGTGTGCGACCATATTTTATATGCTACCACATCAATCACGATGGCTGCCCATAGTGCCATTACATCCAGGATATCTGCAGGTTGCAGCAACCATTCCCATTTTACACTTTCCAGATACTCAACTAAACCAATCTGCCAGATAAGAGAATTGAATATAAAGTAAAATCCAAAATTCCTGAAGGTGAGAATCTTTCTGATCCTTTTATTCAGGATTGGATAAAGCATAACAATTATTGAAAGTGTTAGCTTGATGATAAAAACCTTGTGCAAGATTATACCACCCATCGGAAAGGACCATATAACCATTAATAAAATAAGCAGGAGAAAGAGTATTCCCCCTTTCCTGATATCAAACAGCACTGATTTAGCAATTTTCCATTGTGTCTTTCGCCACATTCCCGGATATTGGTCTTCATAGGCTTTTTGGATTTTTCGCAGTGCGAGAAAAGTCTTTTTCGTTTTCCATCCGGAAAGTATTTGATCCCAGGTTTTACCTGATGCCATTTCTGCCACAGCTTTCTCGGCATAGTGGTCGACCATTTCCGCAAGCAATTCCGGATGGTCTATTCCCCATCGTTTCAGAAAATCGATGAGTTCTTTTTCCTGTGCCTGATTTAATTCTCTAGCCATTGCTCAGTCTGGGATTTAAGAACAGTTGCAGGTTGGCAGCATATTCCGCCAATTCAGCTATACGATTCCTGGCTTCTTTGCCGCCGGTTTCGGTAAGACGGTAGTATTTGCGGGTGCGGTTTCCCACCAATTCGGTTTCCGTTTCGAGCAAACCTTCGGCTTCCAGTTTGTGAAGCGCGGGATATAAAGCACCTTCGGTAATATCCAGATCACCATTCGTAGCTTCCAATGCGCGCCGGGAGAGCTCATATCCGTACATGCGGCCATTCTCTTCCAGCAGCGTCAAAAGAATGGCACTCAGGGTACCTTTATACAAATGATTTTTGCTCATAATTTTGGTTGACGGAACAAACATACATAATTTTCTTATGCATGCCAACCACATTAAATTTTCACAGACCGGGATCGCATCAACCTTTATTACAGGGCACGATTTTCGCTAATTTCGCCTCATGAATATGCGCTCAATAATTCTCACGCTTTGCCTGACCCTGCTTACCATCGTAGTTTCTGCCCAGATCCGGGTATTTTCCGGCAACGGTCATTACTTTACAGATATGGTGCTGCGCCTGGAAAACAACAGAACCCTTCCTCCATTCAGCTATAACATCAACGACGCTTATTTGACCGTGGTAGGAAACAAAATTATGGAAGGTCCGATGGGATCTGAATTCGATCTGCTTTATACTTTTCGCGACAATAAGCTTTACACCGGTCAGGGCATGTATTCAGCGCAGATCGCTTACACCTATATGGATGGGAAAATATACCGCGGGGACAGCAACTTTGAACTGGACGTGATTTACAATGTGCGCGAAGATGTGATTTACGCCGGGCGGCAATCATTCGCCACCGATGCGCTTTATCTGATCGAAGGGCAATACACGCTGCCGCAGTTATTTGCCATTATGCTCTCGCTCGATCTCATGCGTTGAGACTTCTTCGGTTTCCACTTTTTCTTTTGGCGGCGTTTTGAAATAGCGTTTCTGATTGATCAGAATCATCGCCATACCCACTGTGATCGCAGAGTCGGCCACATTAAAGACCGGCCGAAAAAACTGGAATCTATCACCACCTATCCACGGCAACCATGAAGGCCAATGACTGTCGATAATAGGGAAGTACAGCATATCGACGACCTTTCCGTGTAGAAACCCGGCGTAACCGCCACCGGAAGGAAACATCTCAGCGAGTTGTGGCGTGTACCTTGGACTTTCGCTAAAAATCATTCCGTAAAAAGCGCTGTCGATCACATTGCCGGTGGCACCAGCCACAACGAGCGACACTGCAGCAATGAGCCCTTTGGGTGCCTTGGTTTTAACCAGGGATCGCAGGTACCAGGCAAAAAAGAAAATGGCCACAATCCGAAAAATGCTGAGCACAAGTTTGCCTGTGCTTCCGCCAAATTCCAGCCCGAAAGCCATTCCGGGATTTTCAATAAAATGGATAAAAAACCAATTTGGAAAAACCGTGATCGATTCATCC
>JBGTLS010000404.1:0-8145 GCA_041744015.1 Cryomorpha sp.
CCTGTTTTATACCGGAAGACTTTTCTGATTTGGAATCATCGGTTTTCTGCTCCGACTTATTAGAATCTTTTTTTTCGTCTTCCGATTCGTCATCTGACTCATCATCCCCACGATCTTCTTCCACAACTTTTTCGTCGGCGTCTTTTTGTTTGTCCTTGCCGGCGTCTTTTTTGTCTTCTTTCTCCTCAGATTTTCCACCTGATTCGCCGTCGAGCAGCGCGCTGATGTCCTCTCCTTTTTTGCCGAGAATGGCAAGAATAGAATCTACCGGAGCCGTACCCCCTTTTTCCACGCCGATGTGCAACAACACGCCGTCCTGAAATGATTCAAATTCCATGGTGGCTTTGTCGGTTTCGATCTCAGCGAGAACCTCACCGGATTTTACTTCATCGCCAACTTTTTTGTGCCACTCAGCCACAACACCTTCTTCCATGGTGTCGCTGAGTTTGGGCATTTTAACTATTTCCGCCATGGGGATTATTCTTTTACGTAAGGGTAATCTGATTGAAGGTATACATCCTCGTACAATTCGTGCGCTTCCGGTTCGGGTGATTCTTCCGCGAAAGTGACAGATTCCTCCACAATTTCTTTTATTTTCTCTTCGAGTTCTTCGAATTCTTTATCAGTCATCCATTTGTTTTCGGCAATTACTTTTGCCGTAATGGTCAATGGATCCTGTCCTTTGTATTGCTCGAGTTCTTCCTTGGTCCGGTATTTCATCGGGTCGCTCATGGAGTGACCTTTGTAGCGGTAGGTGCGCATTTCCAAAAGGTAAGGACCTTCTCCGCTACGCGCATGTTCAGCCGCTTTGGCAAAACCTTCATGTACTGCTTCACAATTCATTCCATCCACAGATGCAGAAGGCATTTCGTAACTCAACCCGAGTTTACTCAGATCGTGCACGTTTGAAGTTCTTTTTACGGAAGTACCCATCGCATAATTGTTGTTTTCGATCACAAAAACAACGGGCAATTTCCACAACATCGCCATATTGAACGTTTCGTGGAGGCTACCCTGACGCACGGCCCCATCGCCCATGAAACAATACGTGACATGTTTTTCTCCTCTGTACTTGTCAGCAAAAGCGATACCTGCTCCGAGTGGAATCTGACCACCCACAATGCCGTGTCCGCCAAACATGTAGCGCTGCTTGTCAAACATGTGCATAGAACCACCTTTTCCTTTGGAAGTTCCTGTGCGCTTACCGTAAAGTTCGGCCATCACGTATTTTGCTTCGGTGCCCAAAGCGAGCGGATGCGCGTGATCACGGTAAGCGGTAATCACCCGGTCTTCCTTGTCCATCGCAGAAACCATTCCGGCAAGGATCGCTTCCTGACCGATGTAAAGGTGACAGAAACCACCGAATTTTTGTTGGATATAAAGCTGTCCGCATTTCTCTTCAAAACGACGCATGAGCAGGATGCTCTCATACCATTTCAGGTAAGTTTCTTTGCTAAAATTTGTTTTGGTAGTTGAAGTTGGATTCGCTTTTGGAGATGCTTTTTTCGCATCAGCCGGTTTCCTGGGAGCACTTTTCGTGTTTGTAGCCATAGCCATTTTTATACTTGGGAGCACAAATATACATAGGAGATGTCAAAGTAACACTTACGGGATTTAATCGTTGGCGGGATTTGTCAGTCCGGCGTCGAAAAAAGCGAGTGGGAGTAAGAAATTGGCGTTTTCAATGATCGTGACAGGACCATTCATCGCTCCGGTGAGCATTCGGATGGGGTTTTTGTGCAAACGTTGATATTCCATTACCACCTGCCGACAGGATCCGCAGGGTGAAACCGTGGCACGGACATCCAATGGATCGGCAACGACAACAATGGTTTTTACGGCCACACCCGGATATATGGCGCCTGCCGAAAACAGGGCCACCCTTTCAGCGCAAAGCCCACTCGGATAAGCGATGTTTTCCTGGTTGCTGCCGATGACGGTCTGTCCATTGGCCAGGGCTACTGCCGCGCCGACTTTAAATTTGCTGTACGGCGCATAAGCATTGCGCATGGCTTCGATCGCTTTTTCAAAAAGCACTTTGTCTTCCGGATTCAATTCGGAAAAATGGTTTACCTGACCGTATCGCAATTGTATTTCCTTGTACTCCATTTGTGTGCCGAATGTACGAAAAAGGTTTTCAGGTCATTTTCCGATAAGGCAGACACAATAAGCGCTCACCCCTTCTTCCCGACCCACATATCCGAGTTTTTCGGTGGTGGTGGCCTTGATGGAAATGGCTTCTTCCTCTGTCTGGAGAATTTCCGCTATGCAGGATTTCATTTCGGGGATGAAGGGATTGATTTTGGGGCTTTGCAGACAAATGGTACAATCGAGATTCATCAGGCGATACCCTTTTTTGGCGACAAGCCCAAAAGTATTGCGCAGCAGTATTTTGCTGTCGATGCCTTTGAATGACTGATCCGTGTCCGGAAACTGGTAACCGATGTCGCGCAGATTGGCGGCTCCGAGTAAGGCGTCACAAATCACGTGGAGCAGCACGTCCGCATCCGAGTGCCCGAAAGCCCCGCTGTGATGCGGAATGGCTATTCCCCCGAGAAAAAAAGGATGATTTTCACGCAATTGGTGCACGTCAAATCCGAAACCTACCCGAACAACGTCCATAGAGGGCAGCTTATTCGCCTGGTCTTGGTCCGGTGCTGTCGAAACGCATGCTCAGGGTAAAGCGAAGGGTATTGGCGAGTGGGTTACGCTGTTCAGTTGGAATCAGGTAGGACAAGTCGAGACCAAATACATTGTAGCGGAAACCTGCTCCCACGGTGAAAAACTGTCTGTTTCCTTTGGTGGGGTGTTCGAAAAAGTAACCTGCCCTGACGGCAAATTGTTCGGCATACCAATATTCCATCCCGATGGAGTGGTTGATCTCGCGAAACTCCTCTCTCAATACACTTCCGTCTTCAATTTCTGCCATGCCATCTGCTCCGATTACGGGATCGCCTAATTCGTCGCGCACAATGCGTCCCGGAGCATCATTGAAGGAACCGAAAATTCCTGCAGCCACCCCGATATTTGGATCCCGGCCAGCGATCACCCGTGTTCTGTCATTCTGATCATATACTGCCGGTGAAGGAACCAGAAGTTTGGTTGCATCATAGGCAAAGGTTAAGCTATTGTACGAATCGAGGTCGATGGTAAGGGCAGTACCCATACGAATCATACTGGGTAAGAAATCGCGCTGGGCAGTATTGGTGTAGGAAATTTTATTTCCAATGTTTGAAACAACAAGACCGAAAGCCAGGGTACCATCCTTGTCGCCAAAAGACATGTCATTGTTTTGATAAAAAGCGCTCAGGTCGACTGCGAAGGCATTGGCCGCTCTGGAGTCTGCCCCACCGACATTCACACCACCTGTAAGGTTTGAATTGATCCATCTTGCGGTTAATCCTCCGGAAAAATATCGGGAGAGTTGGAGTGAATAACTCACATCCACCGCAAATTCAGCCGGACGAAAAGGTCGGATGACCTGACCTGTGTTGTCGGTAAAAGTGATGTCTCCCAGCGTAAAATACCGGAGGCTGGCTCCGATTGCTGAAGTTCTGTTGAGCTTCATGTACCACGAAAGATACGCGAGATTCATGTCATCCACCAATTGTCGAAGCCATGGGCTGTATGACAATGAAACCTCCATTTCCTCTTCCGAAAAAGCGAGTTTGGCCGCATTCCAGTGCTGGGAATTGGCATCGGGAGAGAGTGCCACACCGGCATCACCCATCGCACCAGAGCGCGAATCGCCACCGATCAATAAGAAGGGAACGGCGGTGGTAATCGCCCTCAATTCGTCACAGGCATTTCTACCACTTACACTGGTATCATTGGGGTCACAGGGCGTGCCCTGAGATGCGAGCTGTCCAAGTGAAGCGAGCGTTATAACGCCCGATAAGATTGTTCTTTTCATTGTCTTTTTAGTACAGGGCTGCAAATATAAATATTTCATGTGGTCTAATGCGTTAATTCAGAATGACAAGCTTTTCAAATTTTTTCACCTGATCACCTGCCGGGTTTTGCACGGAGATTTTATAAACATAAACCCCCGTTGCGAGCCGGTCTCCAAAATCATCCCTTCCATTCCAGGGGATTGGTTCGTTACGAAAACCATCCGTATTGGATACAGTTACAATGGATTTTACCAATTTCCCACTGACAGTAAACACTTCAATCTTCACATTGAGGAATTCACAGCTCTGATTGTGTTCGAAAAAGAACTCTGTATGGGTGGTAAATGGGTTGGGATAATTCAGCAGGCGCTCGATGGCAAATTTTTCACTGTTGGCCACGATAAATTCTGTGGTGGTTTCAGTGGAATTGTTGTGAACATTCCAGACCTTCACTTTGAGTTCGTGGTTGCCTGGTTCGAGGTCATCAAATTTATAGGTGATCCGTCCGCTTTTATATGTATTCAAATCTGACTCGTAAAAATCATTGAGAATGATGGTTTTGCTCAAATCCCCGTCCAAAGTACCGGTGATGTCGTGCCCGATTCCGGTACCCACCGTATTGATTCCATTCTGATCAAAAACCCGGGCTATGAGGGTCGGCGACTCATCGGTGAATCCGCCGAATACAAAATTTTCATCGTTCAGAAAAATTTCAAGTTCAGGACCGGTACCATCATCAACTGCATTGGGGTCCCTGTCGCCGATTTTGAGTTCATCGCGGTAGCCTGAAGCATCTTTTCGGTCATTGCTTCGCGCGTAAAGACTGATCCGGGCCGTGGTATCCACTGCAAAAGATATGTCTTTGGGCAACACAAAATCGAATTGAAACTCCCCGTTTACCACATCTGCATTGCCGCGATACACCACATCTTCCTGCGTTCGAAACTGGAATGGTGTGCCTCCGTCATTTGCGAGGGTGGTGGTCTCTTTTTCACGGTCAAAAACAGTCGCAGTCAATACCCCATTAAAACTGGTCAGGAGACTCCCCGACCCACTGCGAATCTCTCCCCTTACACGGGCTACGCCCAACGCTTTGAGCGTGTCGATCGGGTTACCAAGCGTATCGGTGATGTTTGTGACAAAAGCGTCGTATTTGGGTATAGCCATTGGGAGGGCCGGGTCGCCGAGTAGCGAAAAATTCCTATGGTTACCCCCGGACGACAAGGAATTGTTTTTGGTTTCCCTACTTACATCTCCCAACCTGGTGACCAGTTCATTTTCAGGACGTGTAAAAAGAGCATCATAAAAGCTGTTATTCAAAACGAGATTTGGACCCGAATAAACCAATCGCGTGGTAGTCAACAGTGCAATTCCTCCTCCATTTCCATTCAGTAGAACGAGTTCCCCACCTGAAGTTCGCAATGGATCGTCAAAACGCGAAAACTGACAGGTGGCGGTCATAAATATAGGCATGGCGATGGAATTGTCCCACGATTGAATCATTGGGATATCGAGAATGCGCTCCTGTGCCCAACCAGTTTCTCCTCCATGACCGATGTAATTGATGATAAAAGCTCCGTTGCGCACCCTGCGATCAATGGCGGCATTCACATCCGGATATCGCGAACCTCCCGGGGTGGCTATTTGCTGGAAAGCATCGATAAATATCCGCTCAATATTGTACTTTTTCGAATAGTTATTGATTTTGATCGCAATATCTCTTGAATCCCGCATGTGTATATTGCCATCTTCATCGTCAGCGACCAGGGAAATAATGTTTCTCCAGGCACCCAGATTGGTATTGGCATCATTACAAATGGAACAATTGGGATTTGCGGCTGTTTCGGGAATTTCGATATAACGTCTGATTTTGTTGACCACGGAAGTAGCTTCCTGATTGTTTTTTACAACCAACCTGCCAACTCCGACATCCATCAGGTCAAAATTTCCCTCTCCTTCATCATCGGATAAAAAGGCGAAATAATCATCGCTTACGTATGATGAGGCGGGCCGTAAAGATTCGAGTGATTGAAATGTGGGTAGGAGGTTTGTATTACCAGGCGTGGAGTTTCTGTTATCATAGGATCCATCACCAAACAAAAGCAGGTATTTGGGCATGAGGTCCGGATTGTCAGCGGCCCGATCGTAAAGCATTTTCATCAGCCATTTGATCGCGGTCACATCGCGCATACCGGAAGAAAATTCGTTGTAAATCTCGTTGAGTCTCACCACGCGGACATTCAGCGGATCTAATTCATAATTCCGGTGGATATCGGCGAGCTCTTCTGCCCGAGTCATCAGGGAGGCGGGAGATACAATGATCATATCCACGGGTTGATCCGTGCCAATGGCGTGCAAATTCTGGTTTTGAACGGCGCCAAAAGACACCGGAGTTAAAAAAGCCGTCCCGGTAAAAGCGATATATTCTCTGAGTTCGGAAGCCGGAAAAGTAAAAGTTCCCACATTTCCCGTAAGGAGATACTGAATACGTTTGGGCGCTGTTGGCTGGGTAACATCCCAAATCTGCGTCTCAGCAGATAGATTGGAAACTGAAAAGCGCGCAATGTTTCCAGGTCCGAAAGACAACTTATCTCTGAAATGCATCTGCGCTCCAGCCATCTGCAGACTGCGTCGGGTATTAACTGAAAGCCAGTTGAGCCAACCCACCGCCGAAGGAACATTTTTCTCGAAAGTGAGATTGATGTTTAGACCTGGAGCGATAGAACCGAGCCGGACCTCGAGATTTCGAAAGAATCCAAATTCGCTGGTAACCAGTGTTCCAACATGCGCTAAATTCACAGTATTTGAATTTGACGCGCCATTCACTGTCATAGTAAATCGCGACGTTCCGGCGGCTACAGTGGTCCGACCAACCACATTTGCACGGACTACTGTTTCAGCATCTCCAATAATATTCGGAAAGGTAAACCGCGCTCCGCTGAAATTATAGGTTGTTTGTACGTCAAATTTTTCCCCAAACCATTCCCGGCCACTTCTGATTAGATTTTCTCTGGCCACTTCGTGAAAAACATAATCATCGAAAGAGTTGACCTCCACATTTGGAGAAGCCGTGGAAGATGAAATATTGGAAATACGCGTGGGTGGATTTCCGGTACCTATACCTATAAAGTAATAGGAGGTATCCACATAGTCGTGTTTTTGGTGGTTGTAAAGACTTGTTGTGGGGTCGTAGGTCCAGGTATTCGGACCTTTTGCATAAAACAAAATATAATCATCATCATTGAAAACCCCGTCGCTTTCACCTTCAATGTGGATTGCATTCGGGAGTAAATCGTCCGGCCTTGGCACACTGTTTTCAAATGGCAGCTGACCAAATCCGTTTCCGTAAATATTCAGTTCGGATGGGACCAAATTGGCCACATTAATTCCAATCGACGAAAGAAAATCTTTGTTGATCCGATGTATTCCATCTTCCGTCACACCGATTTTGAACCATTGGCCATTGGCCATCACGCTATTGGACGCAAAAATGGCTGATTTTGGTCGGTTAGCTTTCCTTGTTTCGGTAATAATTAGTTTCATTTTAGAAACTTTCCTGAGTGATCCATCGGCACCCACGATGATGGGTTCGTAAGAAACCATGAGAATTTGATCGCCCCTTTCCTCTCCCACTCTCCATTCCAACGAATTACTGTTCAGTGCATTGGCACGAAGTGGAGAGCCTGATGGCAAAGGACCCACGGGTAGCGTCTCCAGTACTTCGAGCTGCACTGAGGAGGCCGTATTGTTTTTACCGAGAGAAAAATTTCCGACGTATTGCGGTATATAACCATTGTCGTGGGCGTGGCGCGCAGCGTCAAAACCCGGCATTTGAACCTCCTGATTTTCGTATTCAAATGTACGGTTGGCAGGACTCCAATCAATAACCACTTCCACTACGCGTTGCGCTGAAGAATCTGATAAAAATCCTAGTAAACAGGCAAATAAAAATATCCGAATACCCATAAAATTGACAATAATCAGAAACAGGCTGTCTTTATCACAAAAGAATTTTCTGTCAGCTTTGCAAAAGTACCGGTTAGATTTGAGTACTTTTAACCGTAAACAAGAAAAAAACGATGCCGTGGATTTAATATTGTACCGGTTTCACACACCTCCATTGTGTTTGAAAAAAAATCGTATAATTGAGGCTTCAAAAAAACTGCAATTCTATCGGCGCATATGTTGATTAAACCTCTTGTATTAGCAGTCTCACTTGGTGTGGTCTGCGGTTTATCTTTGGTACAAAAAG
>JBGTLS010000405.1:0-2693 GCA_041744015.1 Cryomorpha sp.
CGGAGGTCTGTGTGGTGTACGAGGCCGAAAAGAGACAACTGTTGCCCAGATAACAATTGCTTTCATCGAAATTTACCCCGTCAAGATGGTCAAAGTGGGTGGGGGGTGCACCGAGTATGAAAACCGGTCGCTTGTAGGTGCATTCGTAAAAAGTGGGTTCGCCGAGGATGAGGTCATCCCCGTCAAAATTTCCGGCGGTTATCCCAAAATACATTTGGCTATTGCCGTACCCGGCGGCAGAAAATATCTCTTTTTCCACGACTTGTCCCGGCTGGTATTGGTTGGTAAATTCGATGCTGCGCAGCGACAGTTTTCGCACGCCATTGGTCGGGCTGTTATAGTTGGTAAAGGCGTGGATGATGTTGGCCCGGCCATTTTTGTCGAGATCTGCCACATCAAAATTCCTGTGCTGGTAGTCGTCTCCATCGCCTTGGTATTGCACCTGCGGGCTCGCTGCTTCAAATTCAAGGATGTTGTTCCAGGCGCTGTACACCCGAAAATCATTGCCAACCAGTAATACAGCATCTGACCGGCGATTTCCGTTCATGTCACCGGTTTTGATTTCAAAGGAGTTCCGGCTTTCCAGATTCGTATTTCCGGTCACCGTGCTGAGCACTTCCACCCCATTGAGGTCGGGATTGACGGAGAGGAGTTGCATCCTGTAATTCTGCTGATTTTCATTGTTGTTGCCGGGGCCAAAGGCAATTCCCACAAGCAGTTTATCGACTGTATCCTCCGTATTGTTGTTGTTGCGCATCGCACTCACCGATACTTTGATGGTGGCCAGATTGTTGTCTCCACCGAGAAATGGCTGGATGAAAGCATTGTCAATTTCCAATCCGGCTTTTTCCGTCAGGGTGGTACTTCCGGCCCCACTTACTTCATAAATCCGTAGAAAAACGCTGAAGTTGGATGATCCTGAAGAAGCAGGTCGCAGGCATACCATTGCGATTTCGTCTTTTCCATTTCCATTGAAATCGCCGGCGCATATTCCCATCACTTCATATCCCCAGGGATCGAGGATGGTGGTCTCATTTTCATTCACGGCGCGGAGGTTGGGCGTATTGCTGCCATCCATATCGATGAGTTGCAAAATGATATTTCCCGCTTGTTTTCTTGCCGCGAGGGCGAATTCGTCCTGTCCATCTCCATCGAAGTCACCGCTGATCAAATGTGGCAATCCGCGTCCGGCCGTGAAAGAGGAAAAAACACCTGTATTGATCAACAGGGAAGTTTCCGGAACTGTCATTCCCAAAACAAACATGGAATCCACGGGATTTTGTTCTGAACTCAATACGGGCACCGAAATGCGGATTCCACCGCCCACACCAACCGCGTACAGGAGGTTGTCTTCACCGCTTCCGGTGTAGTCACCCGACTGCACCGCCATAGGCCGCACGCCTGGATTCACGACCGAATTGGGCACGGTTTGGGTTGGGACTTTTTCTTCAAATGGCGCATTCAGGTTGTCGAGGTAGGCCACGTAATCGATGCCAAAAATGGCCTGTCGAAGTTCGAGATTTTCAGAAATATTGTCGTCCTGTCCCCAGATTACCATCACTTCCCGGCTGTTCCACACGCTCGGATCTGTATTGAGGGGATTGGACAATTGTGCCTGGAGATGGCCGCATAGTAGCAACATCGCTAAGGCAATTAAATTACCGGATGGTAATCCTTTTCTGATTTGGGTTAAATGTGGTTTCATGTGTCAGGGTTTTAAATGTTTTTGAAACTTTTCGCGGCCGTCTCTCAGCCGGGGTCAAAGTTGGGGGCTGTCGCCAAAAAGGACTTGAACAGATGTTGCAAATGATACAACTCATGTTGCAATAGACTGATTTAAGTCGATTTTAATAGAATTTGAGACAAGATACCCCGAGCCTGTGTCGCCCATTCGTGGGAAAGAGGGGCAAAACCAGGAGGTCCTTTTTCAGGAAACTGAATGCCTTAAATCTGAATTCAAGCGGTCACGTCGCCAGGTCTTTTTCCGAAAAGGGCGAGAAAACTCTTGTTGAAATACGACACGTTGTTGAAGCCCACGAGGTAGGCTATTTCGGAGATGTTTCCGGATTTTGCCCGGAGCATATCCATGGCGCGGCGGAGGCGGAAAGTGCGGATGAACTGGGTGGTGTTTTCGTTGGTGAGGGCGTGCAGCTTGCGGTGGAGTTGAGAACGGCTCAGCCCGATATAGCTTCCGAGGTCTTCGACCCCAAATTCGGGATCGGAAAAATGCAATTCCATCACTTCCATCAGGCGGGTGAGAAATTGTTCATCCACAGAATTGGTGGCTATTTCAGCTGGTCTGAGCAGATTTTCCTTTTGGTACCGCTCGCGGAGTTTTTTGCGCGATTCGATGAGGTTTTGTGTCTGAAGGAGCAACTCTTTGGGCATGACTGGTTTGCTCAGATACACGTCCGCCTGTGTGTCGAGTCCTTCCATCCGGCTTTCGGCCGACGATTTTGCGGTAAGCAAAACCAGGGGAATGTGGCTTGTGCGCATGTCATTTTTGAGCGTGCGACTCACTTCATACCCGTCTTTGCGCGGCATCATTACATCGGAAATCACCAGATCCGGAATGATTTTGAAAGCGGCTTCGATTCCCGCCTCCCCATCTTCAGCCTCCTCTACGTGGTAGTCCTGGTGGAGGATGGAACGGAGATAGATGCGCACATCGCTGTTGTCTTCAATAATGAGCA
>JBGTLS010000406.1:0-7553 GCA_041744015.1 Cryomorpha sp.
TTGTAAAATCCTCCTTTTTATAATCGATAAATTCATCGGCTCCCAGAGTTCGTAGCATCGATTCTTTTTCCGCAATATCTACGCAGGTAACTTTTGCGCCCATAGCTTTGGCGATCTGCAGCGCATAAGTTCCAATGCTGCCCCCAGCACCATTGATCAACAAAGATTCGCCGGATTTCACCTCCGCCCTTTGCACAAAATGCAAACCATTAAGCCCTCCGGTGGGAAGTGTAGCGGCTTCTTCAAAAGTCATGTTTGCGGGCAAGGGATGAATGGGAAATTTTGCCGGAAGGCAAACATATTGGGCATAAGCACCTAGTTTGAGCTGGGTGGATGCATAGATCTTATCTCCTTTTTTAAATTGTGTTACATTCCTGCCCACGGCTTCGATTTCACCGGCGAGCTCCTGACCGAGCGGACGATTGGGTTTGCGCAAACCAAGCGAAAAGCGCAAAAAGAGCCAAAATAAAACGGGAATTTCAAAGCGGCGAATTTCGCAATCTCCGGCAGTAACCGTGGCAGCGTGAATTTTAATCAAAACTTCATCATCACCCGGAACAGGTTTTGGGAAATTCTTTAATTGAAGAACTTCGGGTCCACCGTATTTAGTACAAATTACTGCCTGCATAGTTCTATCTTCTGATTCAAATTAACAGCAAAGAATATTTGATCTTCAATAAAATGTGACAAGCGGTCAAAATGTTATCTGCCAGTCCACATAATTCATCAACTTATTTCCAAGCCATCTTTAATTCTGTATTTTACAAATTTCCAGCTGAGAAGGAAAAATCCCAATATCAATGGCCGTTCATAAAGCCCTTGACATCATGTTACAAATTATCTAGCTTCACGGCCTTATATTCTAATTTTGAAAAAATTTGCCCTGTTTGCCATGATGGTTTTTGCAGGGATTTTTTCCCGGGGACAGTCCATCATACCCCGCTTCGAAAATCTGGGTGTCAACGAGGGATTGCCGCATAGTTCGGTTTACAGTATCCATCAGGATAAAAAAGGATTTATGTGGTTTGGTACTGCCGACGGCTTGTGCCGGTATGACGGGAATATTCTTCAAACATTCAGATATAAGCCTTCCGGTGAGCAGCAGGTAGTCAATAATTTTATAAAAGGAAAATTAATTGAAGACAAGGCCGGAAATATATGGTACAGCAATGTCAGTGGGTTGTACAAATGGGATATTTTAAGTCAGAAAGTCTTATTGGAGTTATCCTTTTCTGCAGAGGAATATGGACATACTGAATTTCAGACCACAGCTATCGACAGCAACGGTATGATCTGGATGGTAAACCACTACGAAGGGGTATTTGCCTATGAAATTGGGACTAAAACACTGACCAATTATCCCCCACCTGAGAGATTTAAATTCCCGGAATTTGCCCTGCGCTTTATATCTGACGACGGTGCAGACCATATCTGGATAAGGATAGGTGCCGACAGCCAACCCTACACTGTTTTTGATAAGGTGAACAAAACCTATTCGACCTGGTTCGAAAAAGATCCACCTCATGCGATCATATTTAATAAAGATCAACGCATTCTGGCTTATGATCACCAATTGGTTTACGAACAGGCCGACGGCTCCCGCGACATTGTTCCAAAAACGCTTCAAGGCGAAAATTTTCCATTTTTCTCTTTTGATGGTGTGCGCGATTCTCACAACCGTCTTTGGCTGACTGCTCGGGGGAATGGTCTGGTATATTATGATGAAAAAAATAAAATATACAGACAATACAACCACAACAATTCAAAGATAAAATCACTGCCTTTCGACATCACCACCTGTCTTTATATCGATCGGTCTGACAACCTCTGGATCGGAATGGACGGGGCCGGTGTGGCCCGCCTCGATCTCAAGCAGCCGAGGTTCAATCTCTTTCCCTTGTCTGAGGGCGATTTTCCCATGCTCAATGATTATTTTACCAAATGCTTTTACGAAGATGTAAACGGGCGCATCTGGTTTGGAACGCAGACCAATGGTTTGTGTATTTTGAACCCGTCAACACAGGAATTGGTCAATTTTGAACATGAGCCTGGAAATCCCCGCAGCCTTCCGGGAAATATGGTTGGCGATATTTTTGAAGACCGCGATAGCCGTATGTGGATAGGTGGCAGCGGCGGTATTTCCATTTTTCACGAAAGTGAAGGAACATTTGAAACCATACCAATCGCAAATCTGCCGAAACTCTATCCCCTCATTAACAATCTTGTATACCGCATTATTCAACTCCGAGATGGAAATTTTATGGCCGCCACACTGCTGGGTATTGTCACTTTCGGCAAAAATAACGAAGGAACTTTTTCCGGAAAATTTCACGCCAATTCACTCGCTTTGTCCACCTCTTCAACCGATTTGATTGAAATGCGGGATGGTTCCGTATATGCTGCAATGCCGGCAAATGGGCTATACCATCTCATGAAAGAATCAGAAGGATATACCACGAAGGAAGTTTATCTTGAAGGACTTGATCTGCGCAGCATTCAGCCGGATATGAATGATGCCGAAAAACTGTGGATAGGAAGCGGAATAGGCTTGATACATTTTAACACCAGAACGAAAAAATACCGCGTTTGGGACCAGTCGGAAGGACTTGCGAATGCATATGTATACGGCTGTTTGCAGGATGAAAACCGAAAGATTTGGATCAGCACAAACCAGGGACTGTCGAATATTCATTTAAATACCGGAGTTGTAAAAAACTATTTTTACCCCGATGGATTGCAGAGCAATGAATTTAATACCCAGGCCTTTTACAAAAGTGAAACAGGCCATTTCTATTTCGGCGGAATTCGGGGTTTTAATTGGTTCAAACCCGGTGAGAACCAAACGCGTCTTATCAAACCACTCGCTGCCATCACCTGTATAGAAATAAACGATTCGATTTTTCAGCAGACCCCGGATTTTCTTCGTTTTCCGAAAATTTCTGTGAGCCATGAAAACAATGATTTTAATTTCCTATTTGCCGCCCTGGATTACAGCCGACCGGAGGCCAATGGCATCAGCTATATCCTCGAAGGGTGGGATGCGGGTTGGATTCACACCCAGAATCGCTCGGCGCGATATGCAAATCTTCCACCGGGAAACTACATCCTGAAATTGGAGGTATCAAATCCCGACGGGGTGCGAAGTGACGAAATCCAATTGGCCATCGAAATACTTGCCCCTTTTTGGCAACGAAGGGAATTTATCGCAGCCGTTGTTTTTGTATTGCTCTGCATCATTGTATTTATTACTTATAAGATTTCACAACAACGTGCACTGAGAAAGTTGAGATCACTTGAAAAACTAATTGCCATCAATGCCGAACGCAACCGGATCAGTGCTGACATGCACGACGAGATCGGCAGTGGTATCACCCACATCGCACTCTTAAGTGAGCTTATTCAAACCCAGCAAAAAACGGAATCTGAATTAAAAAAAGATATTAGGAATATCGCACATTCAGCTCGCCATCTGGTGCAAACCATGAGTGAAATCATCTGGTCATTAAATCCTCAGAATGACACCCTTGACAATTTGCTCGCCTACATCCGGGAGCAGGCACATCCATATTTTGAATCTCTGGAAGTTAAATTTGTTATTGATTTTCCAGAGCAGATTCCCCACATCAAACTAAGCAACGAACAGCGCAGAAACCTTTATCTGGTTACCAGAGAAGCGTTGAACAATGCTTTGAAACATTCCGGAAGCAAGCAAATCGAATTACGCGTTTATTTTAGAAAGAATATTTGCACGTTTACAGTCGCTGATGCCGGCAAAGGATTGCCTCATACGCCTGCCCGACTGTCAAACAATGGATTGCACAATATGAAAAAACGCATGAAAGATATAGACGGAACAATAGAATGGATCAGTGATATGGGCGGCACAACCGTGCGGTATTCCATTCCAGTCTGAATACATATTGGAATTTTCTCTTTGAGATACTTCAAACCGTGAAAACCACACTTTATTAATTACTACTTTTTTCACCCTTACCATTGCGTGGAATCCAGATACTTTAGTACAGCGGAAACTAAATACAATCCGAATTTATTAACCAGAAAATCAGTCCACTATGAAAAAAATTTTATCCCTCTGTTTTTTAATCACAATCAGTCAGGGTTTGCAAGCCCAATGGTCGGCAGTGGGTACCGGTGTCAATTCGTCCTGTGACGTGCTGGATGTGTACAACGGCCAACTCATAGCTGCTGGTCGATACTCCCAATTGACAACCTGGAACGGGTCAGAATGGTCAATTTTAAATGGTGGTCCGTCAGCTACAGCAATTCTGGTTGACGGAGATGAGATTTATACCGGGGGCCAGTTTACCGGTGGTGAAGGAGCCAAAGTTATTTCGTATTATGATGGCAATACCTGGAGCATACTGGGTGGAAGTATTGATGCATATGATTTAGTTGACTGGAATACCAACTATAAATGGGCGGAAATATTTAAATACAATGATGACATTTATGGAACCTACGCAGGTAAATTGCTGCGGTATGATTCTGGATTAGAACAAATGGCCCTGGTAGGCGACGCCGCTGCCGATTTGGGTGAAGTACCACCGGTATCATATGTCGGAACAATGAATAATCTGACATATTACCGAAGCTATGTAGACAGTGTGGAACGTGTCGTAACCTGGAATAATACGACATATGACACGTTGAATTTGAGCGAGTACCCTGTGCGTTTTCTGAACTCTATGAAAATGTGGAACGGTGAGCTATACATGTCGGGCGCATTTCAGAATCTCCAGGGAGATCTATATGCTATTGTAAAATGGAATGGCGTTTCGTTGATTCCTGTCCTGGCCTACAATATGGAAGTGCCATATATCTTTTTGCATTCTACTTCTTCGTTTCTTTTCGGGATGTACTATGCAGATTTATACTCCAGAATGGCGGTCTGGACTGGTTCAGGTTTTCAAGAAATAGCTGTGGACGGGGGTGGCGACGCTGTGGCCGAACTCAATGGCATCATATACGTTGGAGGCTTCTTTACCTCATTTGCCGGCGTGGAAGCGAATAATATCGCTCAGCGTGAATTTGTGCTTACCACAAACCACACGCGTCAAAAAAGAACCTTTTCCCTTGCGCCCAATCCGGCTATAAACGGATATACGGAAACCACACCTTCACCCGTGTCACGGCAGGTACACATATATTCCATTACAGGTCAGCTTGTACAGAGTCAAAATTTACAGGCCGGCGAATCGAAAATCTCAATTGGAAATTTGAGAAGTGGTGTCTACATCGTGGAGCTCATGACTGAAAGTGAGACTGCCATAAACAGACTTGTCGTACAGTAACCCCTGAAATTCGATATATACGAATCAATCAATAAAGATGTCATCCGAAATAAATTCTGATGACATCTTTTTTCACTTCAAATAAAATTCCGAATTCTATCTTTGAATCTTATGACCCCAATCGTAATCATAGAAGATGATGAGAAGATTCGCAATTACCTGGCGGCTCTGATTGCCGGAAGCGGTGCTTTTGACATGTTGGCCAGCTTTGCGACAGCTGAAGAAGCGATGACATATTTTGAAGAAAACCTGGGAGATCCGGTGGAATTGGTGCTCACAGATATACAGTTGCCTGGAAAATCAGGTATCGATTTTATCGCCTGGCTCAAACCCCGTAGGCCGGATATTCAACTCATGGTACTGAGCTCCTATGATGATGCCGACCGCGTATTCAAAGCCCTGAAAGCCGGTGCCACGGGGTACATCCTTAAAAATACGGAAGCGGCAAAACTCATCGATGCCCTCAACGATTTGCGTAAAGGTGGCAGCCCCATGAGCAACGAAATAGCCCGTAAAGTCGTCAATGCTTTTCAGGAAACAGCCTATGTGGATGCCAAAGACGAACTCTCCGATCGGGAACGCGATGTGTTGCAATGGCTTTCCAAAGGGTTTAGCTACAAGGAAATCGCAGAAAAACTATTTATTTCCATCGAAACGGTTCGCACCCACATCCGGAACGTATACGAAAAGCTCCACGTGAACAATAAAGGCGACGCGTTGCGCAAAGCAGGTTTGAGATAAATACTACTTTTCTCACATTTTCTTCAACCCTAAGTTCAGATATATTTGGTCATCAATTTTATCAAAAACCAAATAAATCCAAATGACCAATCAAACGTTTCCACGCGCATTTTTATTTTTAACCGCACTTACTCTTTTTTGTGCTTGCTCAGAAGATGATACTGTCGATGAACAACCTGCTACACCTTACACCTGTGCCGTATGTGTGGATGAGCCCGAGGCCTTGCCGGCAAATGACAACCAAAGCGCCGGCATTTACAAAGGTGTTTTTATCGGTTCGAGCGGAACCATCATATTTGATATAGCCAACAGTTTCACCACCATCACAGCTGTATTGCAACTTGATGGTGAAACGATCAATCTCTCATCCACCGTTACATGGGAACCTGGCAACGCCTATTTGGCGCCATTTACGGGTACACACAACAATTCTCCGGTCAGCATCACATTTGAGGTGGGCAGCGATGGAGAAAATCCCACCGTTGTCACGTCTGATATTCCAGGTCATCCGGGTGCGATATTTACTGTTGTAAAAGAAACATCGAATTCCTTAATGGAATGTTACGAAGGCACATACCACACTACGAAACCTGAAGATGGCACATTCAATGTGATATTGTCGCGCAGTGAAGGGACATGGGTTGCCATTGCCAGAGAAAATGGAGAAACTTCTTCGGAGGACCCCGTATATGGCACCTTGGTAAATGGAACTACACTCGTGGAAGAATCGGGAATTACGTTCGCCACTTTAACGGGAGATGTCCTTACTGGAAGTTTTGTAGATACTGGTGAGAGAACAGTAACCATCGAAGGAGAACGGACACTTTAAAAAAATGATTTTTAAAATCAATATGAATGCAAAAAAAGGCGTGAGAATTTTCACGCCTTTTTAATTTCCCTGGTTTTCTTCCGTACCAAACTTCCGGTATTTTGCGAGCAGGAACATATAAGCGGCAAAAGCCATCAACCCCAACCCCATGAAGGCCAGTAACCACGCACCAAAAGGAGAATCTTCGATAAAGGAAAATACTTCACCTGCTGTTTTAATGTTGTCGGGATCTGAGGTTATGGAAGCGTGTAATAAAAAAAATCCCATGATTAAAAAGATAAATGCCCGCGCACTCATTCCAACTTTGGCGGTGGTTTTAATGCTTTTCCGGAGTTTATCATCCTCCATGGAGTGCACGTCAAATGCATCCGTGAATTTTGCTTTATAAGCTTTTACAAAAAGAAATATTCCAATGATGGCGGTAACACCCCCTGCCACGCCCAGGAGTATTAGTCCTGTATCGGTGGCCAAAAATGGCAATTGTTTAGCTTCATCCGAACTCGACTGACTGGTACTGACAAGATCGGAACCCAGGGCCCTTAGAGCTGCCAGAGCCGCTAGCCCAAGAAAGGACAGACCGATCACTACAAAAGTGATACGTTTCACGATCATCATTGTAGATTTCCCATTTTCTTCCGGATCGGCGATACCTTCTATCAATTTCCAAACGC
>JBGTLS010000407.1:0-3326 GCA_041744015.1 Cryomorpha sp.
AGGGCTACCGTATTTATCACAAAGCTTTTTGGCTACAAACATTCCCGTGCGCTGCTTATAGTTATAGGTAAAACCGGCGAAGGCAAACCATGCTTCATCCCACAGAAATATCATATCAGGCTTAATTGCCAGGATTTCCTGCATCACTTTTTCCACATTGTAAACAAGGCCGTCAAAAGTGCAGTTGGTAAGCAAAAGCATTTTTACCAGGTTCAGCCTTCCTGCTTTTTTGAGCTGCAGCAGTTTCTCCTTGATCTGTTCGAGCGGCACCGCACCGTACATGGAATACTCTTCTATGGGATATGAATCCAGATACACCGGGTAAGCACCGGCCAGTACCAGGCCGTAGTGGTGCGACTTGTGGCAATCCCTGTCAATGAGAATTACATCCCCGGGTTTAACCAGTGCCTGCACCACAATTTTATTTGCTGTGGAAGTTCCGTTGGTCACAAAAAAGGTTTGTTGAGAGCCGTAGGCATCGCTGGCCATTTTTTGCGCTTTCTTTAAGGAACCTGTCGGTTGGAGCAGTGAGTCCAGACCACCTGTGGTGGAAGAAGTTTCTGCCAGAAACATATTTCTGCCGTAAAAATTTCCAAAATCATTGATCCATCTGGATTTGAATACAGAATTACCTCTGGATATCGGCATCGCGTGAAATACACCGGTGGGCTTCTTACTGTATTCCTTGAGTGCCGAAAAGAAAGGTGTTTCATATCTTTCACTTATTCCTCTCAAAATGGTGAGATGCAATTCCTGTAAATCTTCCACCCGGTAAAATATCCGGCGGAAACTTTTCAGCGTGCTGTCTTTGAGATTGCTAAGGGCAGTATCTGTAACATAATACGTATCGAGTTCAGGTCTGAATTTTTTTATCATTTGCCCCAATACAGGACCAAGTTTGCGTTGGGGTATGGAAGCAAGTTCCAGTTTCAGGATATTCTGAATAAAAGGTTCTATGAGGGGAGTGATCGTTTTAGAATGGTAGGGAGGTGCATATCGGATCACCACCGCCTGAATATTGTAATTAAAATGCAAGGCAATCATCGCATCTTCAAAGGATCGTTGCACGACGATATTATAACAAAACTGATCGCTTGAAGATGATAGTTCCTTCAAGTCATTTCTGAGTCTGGTCTCTTCCTGCAGGGAAATATCTTCCACAATAAGCACTTCAAAACCATTTTTCCGGTTCCCATCAGGAGAATCTCCGTTATCCGACAATTCAACACCCTGATCATCAATATCATGATTGTCAGCATTGTTTCTGTACCGGTCACTCACAAGTTGCTTTGTGAACTCTGCCATTTTATTGGCCAAAGCGGTATGCTCCTGCCGGTCCAGCATTTCACAGAGCATCCTGATGCGGCTGATGCCGGGAAATGCAAAATAAGTTTCAATTCCCTCCAGTTCCTTCAGTAAATTCCGGACATCGGCCTTTAGCGCTTTTTCCTCAGCAGAACCCCTGCCTGAGGATACCAGGTTTGTGGAAACGGTTTTTAGCTTATTCCACAATTCAATGCGCAATTGCGCAACATTATAATGGCGGGTACTTTGTAATTTTTTTGATAACATAGTTTAATTATTTGAGTGCAGGGCCAGCTTATTCCCTTCTGAATCAATGAATATGGCAAAATAGCCAGACTCCTCATTGATCAATGTTTTAGGCATTACAATCCTGCCGCCCGCATCTTCCACCTTACAAAGAATCTGGTTGAGATCTTTACCTCCGTTCAAATAGAGTAAAGCTCCGGTATCACTGGGTGTAGAGCCGGGACCTGCTACTATGGCCCCTCCTATTCCATTTTTTGCCGGAAAGAAAGCCATGGCGTGATTGCCATTGAAATTCTTTTCCATGTCAATGTCGTAGATATGATTATAAAAATCCACAGCCTGCTGAAAATTTACGGCCGGAATTTCAAACCAACTTATATAGTCTTTAAACGCATGATCAATTTTCTTTTTTTTCGACGGCACTCCACCCATAACTTTACTTTTTTATTTTAAGATTCACCAAAACCCTTGTATCCCGTTGGCGCGGAAGGGGGCTCGTATTCATTTTCCTGCTTAATTAATTTTGCCAGATCGTCCAGCCGCGTGGGCTTTATTAGCGGACCTAATGAATTCAGGTAAGGCAGATTTGCTCCCGGCTGATATATGCTGAACTGTCCGATATGGTCCCGCAGGCTTTTTAAGGGTTGTCCCAGGCGCAAAACGCCCAGCTCCCTGCTTCGCCTTACACGTTCTATATTTAGCTCCAACGGAAAAATTTCTTCATTGCCTTCGGCCTGATAGATCACCCTGCCATCGGGGCCACAAACGAGTGACTTTCCATTACCACCGGATTCCAATCCATTCACATCGATAAAATAACACTGATTCACCGCAGCCATCGCGCGAACGATGGACAATTCTATGTCGCGATCTATGGTACCTGTCAAGGTAGGATGAAGAATTACTTCAGCTCCATGTACTGCCAGTGTCCGGATCGTTTCCGGAAACCACATGTCGTAACAGATGGAAAGACCAAATCTCGCCACGCCAGGCACATCGAATACACAGAAATCTGATCCTGGGGTCACCCCCACTTCGTAAGGATAAAAAGGAAACATTTTTCTGTACCGGCTTACAACTTCGCCCTCCGGATTAATTACCGAAGCAGTATTGTAGATATGTTCACCGCTTTTCTCAAATATGGATCCCGGAATCAACCAGATTTTGTGCTTTTTGGCCATGGCCTGCATCTCATGTTCGAAATTTCCCGGTATGTGCTGCGCGGTGTGGGTGAGCGGGCCATAGGCACACAGCTCACTAAATATTACCATCTCCACCCATGGGTAAAGACTCATTGTGATATCCAGCTTCAGCTTCATCATTTCCACATTGGAAGCGACTGCTGAAACTTTCATTTGAATACCTGCTATTGCAAAAGGGGTCATTTAATTTTTTTTAAGGGGTAATAATTATTCATTGACTGGCATTTTTTTTCTCAATTTAACGCGAATAAAATTCCTGTATTAAGCATGCTTTCTAAATTGATTTTCCAGAATATCAAGACCGGTATTTAATTGCTCATCTGTGATAACAAGGGGCGAGAGTATCCGAACCACATTTTTAAAGGTTCCCGCACTGAGCAGGATGAGCTTTTCTGCGGCGCAGCCTTTTACAAGCTTGTCGCACAATTCCGTATTTGGCTTACCCGGATCATTGTCCACGATCAGCTCCATGGCGATCATGGCCCCTATACCCCTTACGTCCCCTATCACCGGAAATTCTTTTTGCAGCTTTTCCAACCGGTTCCTCACAATATTTCCAACTTCTATTGCCCT
>JBGTLS010000408.1:0-3706 GCA_041744015.1 Cryomorpha sp.
AGTAGCCGGTTTTCGCGGATCTCCGGACAATGTGCGGGATGTCCGTGGTTTTTCTGTAAAATTTTATACGGAAGAAGGCAATTGGGATTTCGTTGGAAATAACATGCCGGTATTTTTTATTCAGGACGCTATTAAGTTTCCGGATGTGATTCACGCAGTGAAACCCGAACCGCACAATGAAATACCTCAGGCATCATCTGCGCACGACAATTTTTGGGATTTTATTTCGCTCATGCCCGAAAGTATGCATATGATTATGTGGGTGATGTCCGATCGCGCTTTGCCCCGAAGTTATGCAGAGATGGAAGGATTTGGTGTACATACATTTCGAATGATCGATGTGAAAGGGAAATCACGATTTGTGAAATTTCATTGGAAACCTGTCGCAGGTGTACAATCTCTTGTATGGGATGAGAATCAGAAAATAGCGGGAAATGACCCCGATTTTCACCGACGGAATTTGGCGGAAATGATCGAAGAAGGAAATTTCCCGGAATTTGAACTCGGCGTGCAGGTAGTAGAAGAGGAAGATGAATTCGCTTTTGGATTTGACTTGCTTGATCCAACCAAAATAATTCCGGAAGAACTGGTCCCGGTGCAGAAAATTGGAAAAATGACCCTCAACCGGAATCCCGACAATTTCTTTGCAGAAACTGAACAGGTGGCTTTCCATCCGGGACATGTGGTGCCCGGAATTGATTTCACAAATGATCCGCTATTACAGGGCCGACTTTTCTCTTATATCGACACCCAAATTTCCAGATTGGGTGGACCGAATTTTAATGAAATCCCCATCAACCGTCCCATTTCTGACGTGCACAACAATCAGCGGGACGGCATGCATCGCCAAACCATCGACAAAGGCGTGGCCAATTACTTTCCCAACACACGGGGAGGAGGATGCCCCATGATGGCGCCAGAAAGCGCAGGTGGCTATACCCACCATATGGAAAGGGTGGAAGGTCACAAGATCCGCGAACGCAGCGATAGTTTTAAAGATTATTTCAGTCAGGCCAAATTGTTTTACGACAGTATGGCCGATATCGAAAAAAGACACATTCTGGATGCATTTCAGTTTGAACTTAGCAAGGTGAAGGATAAAGCGATCCGTGAACGAATGGTTTACATGATCGCCAATATTGATAAAAATCTGGCCGGAAAAATTGCTGAAGGAGTTGGCGTTTCAAAACCGACTGACAAGGCACGAATCAAAGAAGTGGCACGTGACGCAAAACCGCAGAAAAAAGGTGCTAAACACACTGATAAATCACCAGCTTTGAGTATGGAAAACTTAAAAGGAGATTCTATCAAAGGGCGTAAAGTAGCTGTGATCATTGAGGAGGGTTTTGATTTTGTTGCTGTATCCGGCTTGAAAAAGGCTCTGGAAAAAGAGAAATCTTCCGCCAAAATCGTTTCAAAATTTCACGGGCCCATTAAAAGCAAAACTGGTGAAATGCTGGACACGGACGAAACGCTTGCCACATGCGCATCCGTTCTTTTCGATGCCATCTACATTCCCGGTGGGGCTGATAGCGTCAATAAAATGAAAAAAATGGGGGATGTGCGACATTTCATTCTCGAAACATACAAACACTGCAAAACAGTGGGTGCCACCGACGAGGCTACTGCATTGCTTCGGGAGGTTTTATTTGATGGAAACACAGGTGATTTGAAACAACCTGGTGTTGTCACCGGATTGGCACTTAAGGGCATGAAAGACTTTTCGGGTCAGTTCAAACAAGCCTTGTTACAGTATCGTCATTGGGAAAGGGTTTCGGATATCGATCGCGTTCCTGCCTGATTGGTTCGTTAACTTGAAAGAAAAATCCCGGCCTACCTCAGTCCGGGATTTTTTTTTTATAAATTGTAGCTCACACAGTCTTATTCCCAACCGTCCATCAACTTAATGAATTCTTCCTGCAAAATGCCGTTGCTGCAGATCATTGTCGGGCCAAAAAGGAAATCCTTTCCATCTGAGAAATCGGTGATTTTCCCCCCGGCTTCGGTCACAAGTAACGCGCCGGCCGCCATGTCCCAGGCATTGAGTCCGTATTCGTAAAATCCGTCAAATCGTCCACATGCCACATAAGCCAGATCGAGTGCCGCCGATCCCAAACGGCGAATGCCACGGGTTTGGGTATTCACGCGACCCAAAATATCGAGATACACTTTTTGTTTGCCACGGTTGTCATATGGAAATCCGGTGGCCATAAATGACTCGGGTAAAATGGATTGTTTCGTTACGGAAATGGGTTTTCCATTCAGGAAAGAACCGCCATTTTTGCTTGCGCTAAACATTTCGTCGTGCTCCGGGTCGTAAATCACTCCGAGTACAATTTCATCTCCATCCATCAGCGCCACGCTCGTGCACCAGGCGTAGATGCCGTGCAGGTAGTTGGTGGTGCCATCCAGCGGATCGATCACCCAGTTGTAGCGGTCGCCGCGGTGGGTGCGGGTTCCTTCTTCGGCGATGAATCCCGCTTCGGGCAGCAATTTTTCCAGGAAGGTGACAAAACGCAATTCGGCTTCTTTGTCGGCGCGCGATACGAGATCGCGCGCACTGCTTTTGAATTCTATATCGCCGGCTGAGATCGCCGTTCTTTCGTTTTTTAGAAATTGCCCCACTTCACGTGAAATGTCGATGAGCGGCTGCAACAATTCTTTATACATAAACCGTTTCTTTTACTTTTTCGGCGATCGCGATGCCATCCCGGTCAATGGTGGAAAGGGAAATTTCCACAACTTTGTTGACGATCGATTCGTCATAAGGCAATTTCACCTTCACATAATTTTCGGTAAAACCGAAGGTATAACCTTCATTTTCTTCGGCTTCGAAAAGCACTTTATGGGTTTTGCCCAATTGTTCCTGATAAAAAGCTTTGTTCTTTTTGTGCGAAAGAAGGCGCAATTGTTTGTTGCGATCATGCCGGATTTCCATCGGCACCACAGCGTCAATGCGCAGGGCGGTGGTATTGGGCCTTTCGGAATAAGTGAAAACGTGGAGGTAGGAGATGGGTAAATCGCGGAGAAACTCAAAAGTCTCCAGAAATGTTTCTTCCGTTTCGCCGGGAAATCCCACGATCACATCCACACCGATGCAGGCATCGGGCATGAGTGATTTGATCTGGGTGACGCGCTCCGCGTAAAGATCGGTGCGGTAGCGGCGACGCATGGCAGTGAGTATGCCATCCGAACCGGATTGCAAGGGGATGTGAAAGTGCGGAACAAATTTTTGGCTCTGCGCCACAAATGCGATGATTTCATTCGTGAGCAGATTGGGCTCGATACTCGATATCCGGTAGCGCTCGATGCCATCCACCTTGTCAAGTTCCCGGATAAGTTCAAGCAGGGTTTCATCCGTTCCGTGTCCGAAATCACCGATGTTTACACCTGTAAGAACCACTTCTTTGGCGCCGGATGCAGCTGCTTCCCGTGCCACTTCGAGCGTTTGGGCGATGGTGCCACTGCGCGATCGTCCGCGTGCGAGAGGGATGGTGCAAAAAGCGCAGAAATAATTACATCCGTCCTGTACTTTCAAAAAGGTGCGGGTGCGGTCGCCGGATGAAAATCCGGGAACAAAAATTTTGGTGTGTTTTATTTCGCGGGCAGCGGTTTGACTTTTCTCTTTGATATTGGCACTTTCCAGGTATTCCACCACATTGAATTTTTCTTCCGCGCCGAGCACGAGATTCACGCCGGGAATTTC